>NZ_JBQXES010000002.1:0-197677 GCF_052599055.1 Thermophilibacter sp. ZX-H3
GTAAGGTTTATCTGGCACGCCCTACGTGGCGTGCCAGATAAACCTGACGCCAGTGGCACGCGCCAAATAAGCCTGACGCCAGTGGCACGCCGGCGGCGCATCGCGGCTATGCTAGGAGCAGCCGACCCGAGGAGGCCCCATGCACGAGCGACGCACGCCCATCTCAGAGCGCCTGCTGACGCGGCGCGGGTTTCTCGCCGCGTCGGCGGCAGGCGTCGGCGTTCTTGCGGGGTGCTCGGGAACGCCCGACGCCCCGCAGGTCGACGAGCTGCGTCCCGCGCAGACCCTCCTCGATGACCCCGCCCCCGCCCCCGAGCGCTCCGAGGTCACCATCCTCATGATCGGTGACGTCCTCGTGCACGAGGGGGTCTGGAGGAGCGGCGAGCGCGAGGACGGCACGCGCGACTACGAGCACCTCTTCGCGCACGTCGCCGACCTCGTCGCGGGGGCGGACGTGGCGATCGTGGACCAGGAGACCATTCTCGGCGGGACGGCGCTCGGGCTCTCGAGCTACCCGACCTTCAACAGCCCGCAGGAGATCGGCTCCGCTGAGGCCGCCGCCGGCTTTGACGTGGTGCTCCACGCCAACAACCATGCGCTTGACAAGGGGATGGAGGGCATCGAGGCCGAGCTCGCGTTCTGGCGCTCGGAGCATCCCGAGGTGGTGGTCACGGGCATGGCGGACAGCGAGGAGGCGGCGGGCGAGATCCCCCTCCTCGAGCGGGGTGACCGCCGCGTCGCGGTGCTCTCCTACACGTACGGGACGAACGGCATCCCCCTTCCGGCCGACGCGCCCTGGGCGGTGAGGATGCTCGATGACGCTCAGGTCGAGAAGGACTTCTCCCTGGCGCGGGAGCGCGGGGCCGACGCCGTGGTGGTCTGCCCCCACTGGGGGACCGAGTACGCGGCGGGCCCGGACGACGACCAGCGGCGCTGGGCGGAGCGCTTCGTGGAGCTGGGGGCGGACGTCATTCTCGGCTGTCACCCGCACGTCCTGCAGCCCGTCGAGGAGCTCGTCGCGCCGGACGGGCGTGTGGTGCCCGTGTTCTGGTCCCTGGGGAACTTCGTCTCCGGGCAGGCGCGCAAGGACACCATGGTCGGCGGCCTCGCGCGGGTGACGCTCGCCTTCGAGGGGGACGAGCGAGGCGTTTCCTCATGGCAGATCACGCCGCTCGTCACGCATCGGGCCTCGGGGGCCGACTACACCACCTACCCGCTCGCCGACTATTCCGAGGAGCTCGCGGCGGTCAACCACATCCGCACCGTGTCCGGGCAGACGGACTTCTCGCGCCAATGGTGCGTCGACTTCTGCGCCGAGCGTCTCGGAGACGCCTTCCAGGCCTGATGCCAGGCGCCCCTGGCGGCGGTTCCCCCCCACCAACCGCCAGGAACCGCGGTCGCTGGCTACAGCACGCGGCGCACGGCGTCGTGCCAGCCTGCGAGCAGGCTGTCCACGCGCGCGGGGTCCATCGTGCGGCGGAAGACGTCATCGGCCTCTCGCAGGCCGCGCAGCTCGTCGGTGCCGCCCCAGAAGCCCGTGTAGAGCCCGGCGAGAAACGCGGCGCCGAGCGAGGTGGTCTCGGTGTTTGCGGGACGACGCAGCTCGCAGCCGAGGAGGTCGGCCTGGAACTGCATGAGGAAGTCGTTCGCCGACGCGCCGCCGTCCACGTTGAGCACGGAGAGCGGGCCGCCCGCGTCCGCCGCCATGGCGTCGGCGAGGTCGCGGATCTGGTAGGCGAGCGCCTCGAGGGCGGCCCGCGCCAGGTGCGCGCGTCCGGTTCCGCGCGTGAGGCCGAGGATGGCGCCCCGCGCCTCCGGCTGCCACCACGGCGCGCCGAGGCCCGTGAAGGCGGGAACCACGTAGACGCCGCCCGTGTCGGGGACGCTCCGGGCGAGCGCCTCGGTCTCGGCGGCCGTGCGAATGATCCCCAGCTCGTCGCGGAGCCACTGCACGAGCGCGCCCGCCACGAAGACCGAGCCCTCGAGGGCGTACTGCGTGCAGCGGGCGTCCGGGGGAGCCGCGGCGATGGTGGTCACGAGGCCGTGCCCGCTCGAGCGGGCCTCCCCGCCGGTGTTGAGGAGCATGAAGCAGCCGGTCCCGTAGGTGTTCTTGGCCTGGCCGGGCTCGAAGCAGCATTGGCCAAAGAGGGCCGCCTGCTGGTCTCCGGCCACCCCCGTGATGGGGATGCCCGCCGGGAGCCCCGGGTAGCTCGTCTCGCCGAAGAGGCTGGAGCTGGGGCGGACCTCCGGCAGCAGGCAGGCGGGGATGTCAAAGAGCGCGAGCAGGTCCTCGTCCCAGCGCCCCTCGTGGATGTTGTAGAGCATCGTGCGCGACGCGTTGGTGGGGTCGGTCGCGTGCACGAGCCCGCCGGTGAGCGTCCATACGAGCCAGGTGTCCACGGTGCCGAAGAGCAGGTCCCCGGACCGCGCGCGGTCTCTCGCGCCCGGAACGTGGTCCAAGATCCACGCTATCTTGCTTGCCGAGAAGTACGGGTCGGGGAGCAGCCCGGTCTTCTCGCGCACCATGGCGCCGACCTCGGCGGGGCCGCAGACGCGCTCGACCATCTCCGCCGTGCGGCGGCACTGCCAGACGATGGCGTTCGATATCGGGACGCCCGTCGAGCGGTCCCATACGATCGTGGTCTCGCGCTGGTTGTCGATCCCGATGGCGTCGACGTCCTCGGCGGTGAGACCGTGTCTCGCCACGAGCTCGGAGAGCGTCCCCAGCTGGGAGAAGAGAATCTCCTGCGGGTTGTGCTCCACCCAGCCGGGTTGCGGGTAGATCTGCTGGAACGGCCGCTGGGCGACGTCCACCATGCGGCCGCCGCGGTCGACGAGCACCGCGCGCGAGGACGTGGTCCCCTGGTCGAGTGCGATGACGTAGCTTCTTCCCGTGCCCATGCCGCTCCTCCCGTCGCTCTCACCCAAGTATCCACCACTCTTCCGACCTGCGGCTTTACCGTCCGCTGACCGGGCCAGCGCAACCGCTCGCGTTGCGCTACCATTCCGGGAGGCATGTTCGTCGCCGCGCCGCCAGAGGAGGGCAGATGGGATTTCGCTGTGCCGACTGCGTGTTCAGCTCGTTCACGTACCATGAGCGCTCGGGCCTGTACCAGGGGGCCTGCAGCCGTGGCTACACGCTGACCGACCCGCACGTCCACACGAGCCCCGAGGACCACTTCGCCGCGGACCCGCGCGACCTTGTTCCAACCGTGGACCCCTTCGGGGAGGAGTATCTCCGCACGTCCTATGTCTGCGAGCGCTTCGAGCGCCCGGGCATGCCCCACGGCGCCCACCGATAGCTCGCACGCGGCGACTCATTCCATCGTTTCCCTTGGGGCCGGGTTGTCGGATAATCTGACTCACGGAAACTGGCCGAGCTCGTTTATCGGGGAAACGGGGGCTGCCATGACACGGGAGCGAGACGAGCGCGCAACTGCCGGTACGAGGGAGAATCTCGTCCGGGCCGCACTGCAGGAGTTTGCCACGAGGGGCTATGACGGGTCGTCGGTGCGGGAGATCTGCGCCGCCGCGGGAGTGACCACGGGCGCCCTCTACTTTTTCTTCAAGAACAAGGAGAACCTCTTCAGGGAGGCGATCTCCCCCGTCATGGAGCCGCTCGAGGACCTCATTCGAAGCGTGGGCTCCGACCGGGTGAGCAAGCTCATCGCCGAGGGACAGGCGCCCGAGGAGGGGCTTCCGGCTCGCGCGAGGAGGTTCCTCGAGCTCTGCGAGGAGCGGCGCGACGTGGTCGACGTGATCAAGAGGAACCGCGCGAGCGCGGTCGTGGAGAAGGTGAGGGGCGAGCACATCGCCGCCCTCTCGGAGACGATCCGGTCCTTCCTGCGCACGAGCGGGGCGTCGGAGATGGCGGAGGACGAGCTCGTGGTGGGATGGCTCGCCAACATCGCCCTCCGCTCGATCCTCGTGGTGGTCGAGCAGGAGGAGAGCCCCGAGGAGGCCCTCAAGCACCTCCGCGTCGTCTCGGAGTTCATCTCGGCGGGCGTGCTCTCCCTGCGCCGCTGAGGCCGCGCCCGCGCCGCTGAGGCTGCGCCCGCGCCGCGACCGTCGCGCGTCGCCGCGTTCTCGTCGTGATACGCCGCCCGATGCGGTAGCCTTTCAGACGGACTTCAGTTTCTGAACGCACGGGACGAGGAGGCACCATGCGGCGTATGAGAATCGGCACCCTTGCCATTGCGGCGGCGCTCGCCGCGACGCTCGGGGCATGCGGCGGAGGGGCGACGGACGGCGTGGACATTCCCTCGCTCGAGTCCCTCGAGGCGGGCTTTGTCGGCACCTGGGAGATCGAGTCGGCCACGTCGACGGACGGCGACATCACCGCGGACGACATCGCGGCCCTGAACGACCTCGGCATGAACGTGACCGTCGACCTCGGCGACGACGGCACGATGCTCATCGACGTCTTCGGCGACCAGACCACGGGCACGTGGGAGATCAAGGACGAGGGCACCCTCACGCTCTCCATCGAGGACGAGCCCCTCGACGCGCCGGTCGAGGACGGCACGCTCACGCTCTCCTACGAGGGCCAGACCATGACCTTCGAGAAGGTCGACGACGAGCCCGACCTCGATCGCGACCCCTCCGAGAACGCGGGCGGCGTCGCGGACATGGAGGACACGGTGGAGGACCAGATCGACGACGTCGACGACGTCTCGGACCTGGGCTCGGAGATGGACGAGCTCTTCTCCCCGGAGTCTGACCTCGCTATGACCGCGTACGCGGAGGGCGTCACCGTCGACGTGCCGCTCGACGTGACGGTTGCCGACGACGAGACCGCGCTCATCAAGGTCACGGGCTTGGGGACCGACTACGAGGGCGACACGGGCTATCTCGTGACCGTGGAGAACCGCTCGGGGGCGAACTTCGTTGCCATGAACTTCGAGACCTCCGTCGACGGCCAGTACGTCGATGACTACGCCACGCTCGTCCGGCCGGTCCCGGCGGGGGAGAGCCGCTCGGCGTTCTTCTTCTTCGACGCCCAGGCCGTGAGCGTCTCGGCAGACTCCTCCTGCACCGCCACGATCGTGCTCTTCGACGAGTCGCTCAATCCCGTGGCGATGTACGACCTCGCCATCTAGGGCCTCTCGGCCTTTGGCCTTCGGGCTTCGGGCCGGCGAGGCCGGCACCTCGTCGTTCACCTGACAGCGGGGTATGATAGGGCCGGGGCGCCGCACGGGCGTCCCGGCCCAGACGTGAGCGCAGAAACGAGGGAACCATGCCAGACACCACGAGAGACCTGATCTTCCCGACGCCGATCTTCCACGAGAAGATCTGGGGCGGCCGCAAGCTTGCCGACGACTTCGGCTACGAGATCCCCGACGGCCCCATCGGCGAGTGCTGGGCCATCAGCGCCCACCCCAACGGGGACTGCGCGATCAGCGGGGGAGCCTGGGACGGCATGCGCCTCTCCGAGCTCTGGGACCAGCACCGCGAGCTCTTTGGCGGCGTGGAGGGCGATCGCTTCCCGCTGCTCGTCAAGATCATCGACGCCAAGGACAACCTCTCCGTCCAGGTGCACCCCGACGACGCCTACGCCGCCGAGCACGAGAACGGCAGCCTCGGCAAGCGCGAGTGCTGGTACGTGCTCGCGGCGGACGAGGGCACGCAGATCGTCATCGGCCAGCGCGCGCACGACCGCGCCGAGCTCGCGAGCATGATCGACGAGGGGCGCTGGGACGACATGCTCAACCTCGTGCCGTGCCACGTGGGCGACTTCTTCCCCATCGAGCCGGGCACCGTTCACGCCATCCAGGGCGGCACCCTCATCCTGGAGACGCAGCAGTCCTCCGACGTGACCTATCGCGTCTACGACTACGACCGCGTGGGCGACGACGGCAAGCCGCGCGAGCTGCACATCCAGCAGAGCCTCGACGTGGTGGACTACGCAGCGCAGGCGCCGGCCTCCGGCGAGGTCACCGCTCCCGAGGTCGACGGCGTGACCGAGCTCATGGAGTGCCCCAACTTCGTCGTGGACCGCGTCCGCGTGTCTGGCGAGAAGGACGTGGCGCAGCCGTATCCGTTCCTGTGCGTGAGCGTGATCGAGGGCTCCGGCACCGTGTGCGCCGCCGAGGCCGGCGTGGAGCACGAGATCGCCCGCGGGACGCACTTCCTGGCCCCCGCCGGCTGCGGGACGCTGTCCTTCTCGGGCGACATGACCCTCGTGACCTCCCACCTGCCGGAGTAGCCGCCCACTCGTGGCGTGCCATTTGCGCCATTTGCGTCAGACGCCAGTGGCACGCCAAATAAACCTGACGCCAATGGCGCAACACGAAAGCGCCGCCCGACGCAATGCCGGGCGGCGCTTCTGCTGCGGGTATGCAGGGGGGCCTAGGCCTCGATCTTCTCGCCGCAGTGCGGGCAGCGGGTGGCGCCGGCCTTGACCTCCTCGAGGCAGTACGGGCAGTGCGGGGCGGCAGCCTCCTCGGCAGCCTCCTCGTCGGCCTCCTTCTTGGCGAGGGCGTCCATCTTCTCGCGCATGGTGTTCAGGGCCTTGACCAGGCAGAAGACCACGAAGGCGATGATCAGGAAGTTGATCACGGCGGAGATGAAGGCGCCGAGGTCGATGAACTGGTCGGTGCCGGGGACGGCCCAGCGCAGGCCGTTGATGACCTCGGTCGCGCCGTCGGAGGCGCCGCCGGTGATGGTGCTCGTGGAGGTGGTCACGAGGGTGATCAGCGGGTTGATGAGGTTGCTCACGAGCGAGTTGACGATGGCGGTGAACGCGCCGCCGACGATGATACCGACGGCCATGTCCATCACGTTACCGCGGGCGATGAACTCCTTGAACTCATCGACGATCTTCATGCAGGAACCTTTCTGTCTTGGGGCAAAACTCAGCTAGCATAGCATTCTTAATCGACGCAACCGTCGGGAGCCAGATTCAATTTTTGGATGAACTCCAGCCCAGCTCGTCGGTGTCGAGAAGGACGGTGAAGGGCCCGTCGTTCACGAGGCTCACGCGCATGTCAGCCCCGAAGACGCCCCGTCCCACGCGACCGGCCCCGAGGTCCGCCTCCGCGAGGTCGCAGAAGCGGTCGTACAGGCGCTCCGCGAGCTCGGGCCCGGCGGCCCCCGTGAACGAGGGCCGGTTGCCGCGGCGGGCGTCGGCGTAGAGCGTGAACTGGCTCACCACGAGGACCGAGCCTGCGGTGTCCGCGAGCGAGCGGTTGGTCTTGCCCGCGTCGTCCGCGCAGATGCGCAGCGCGGCGACCTTGCGCCACAGCCGTTCCGCCAGCGCCTCGTCATCGCCGGGCGCCACGCCCAGCAGCACGAGGTAGCCGGCGCCGCAGCTGCCCACCACGGCGCCTCCCACCTCCACGGATGCGCGCTCAACGCGCTGTATGAGTGCCCTCATGCGTCTCTCCCGTCGTCTCCCATGACCTGTCCCGTTTTCTCTGAGAGAAAAAACGCGTCCCCAAATTACAGACGGTAGAGGGCGGAGAACTTCTCGGTGAGGTAGTCCGTGTAGTAGGTGGGCGAGAAGGGCTCGCCGCACGCGGCCTCGATGAGCTCGCCGGAGTCCTTGGCACGGCCCCAGCGCCAGATGTTGTCGCGCAGCCACGAGCGGACGGGCGCAAGGTCGCCGGAGGCGCACACGGCGTCGAAGTCCATGCCGCCGCGCACCATCGCGGCCTTGAGCTGCGAGCCGAAGGCGGACCCGAGCGCGTAGGTGGGGAAGTACCCGAAGGAGCCGCCCGACCAGTGGGTGTCCTGGAGCGCGCCGCGCGCGTCGTCGGGGACGTCCACGCCGAGGTACGCGCGGTACTTCTCTGCCCAGAGGCCCGGGACGTCCGCGGCGTGGGCCTCGCCCGAGAAGAGCAGCTGCTCGATCTCATAGCGCACGAGGACGTGGAGCGGGTAGGTGAGCTCGTCGGCCTCGGTGCGGACGAGCCCCGGCTCGGCGCAGTTCTCGGCGAGGTAGAGCTGGTGTGCCGTCACGCGGCCGAACTGCCCGGGGAAGTGACGGCGCAGCACCTGGAGGAGCGGCTCGGCGAAGGCCTCGGAGCGACCCACGAGGTTCTCGAAGAAGCGCGACTGCGCCTCGTGCATGCCCATCGAGGTGCCGCCCGCAAGCGAGGTCCCGGCGTAGGCGGCGTCGACGTTCTGCTCGTAGAGGGCGTGGCCTCCCTCGTGCAGGATCGAGAACACGTTGGAGAGCACGTTGTCCGCGTAGGCGTGCCCGGTCACGATGACAAAGTCGCGCGAGAGCCCGCTCGTGAAGGGGTGCTCCGTGCGGCCGACCCAGAGGGCGTCGGCATCGAGCCCCTCGAGCCGCACGAGGTCGTCGGCGAGGCGCCACTGGCGCTCCTCGTCGAAGGTCCCGTCCACGCAGGCGTGGCTCGGCTTGTGGCGGCTTGCCATGCAGTCGGCCAGAAGCGGCACCACGCAGTCCCTCACCTGCGAGAAGAACCGGTCGTAGAAGGCGCGGTCGGTCCCGCGCTCGTACTCGTTCAGCCAGACGTCATACGGGTCCTTCTCGGCGTCCTTGCAGGCGGCCATGCGCCTGAGCGCGTCGACGATGCGGTCGACGTAGGGCTCGAAGGACGCCCAGTCGTTGGCGGCCTTGGCCCGCCGCCAGACGTCGTTGGCCTCCACGGTGAGCCGGCTGAACGCGGCCTGCTCCTCCGCGGGGACGTCGACGAGCGACGCGCGGTCGTGCTTGAGGACGCGCACCTGCGCCATGCGGGTCTCGCCCAGGAGCTCGGGCTGCTGCTCCAGGCGGTCGAGCAGCGGCCCCACGGCGGGGTCGCAGAGCGCGCGCACGCTCATCTCCTGGAGCTGCGCCACCGCCTCGGCGCGCTGCGCGGTGGCGCGCGGCGGGTCGATCACCTGGCCAAGCGAGTCGATCTCGCCCATGGCGTAGCCGAGCGAGAAGAGCGTGCGCTCGAGGGCGTCGAGGGCCTCCATGTCCGCGCGGGGGTTGGGGAGGGCGGCGTTGAGCTGCGTGTTGTCTGTGGGTGCCATAATCGCTCCTCGTGGGTTGTCGTGGGACGTGCGGCCGGCGGCGAGCCGGCGGCCTACCTCACAGTCTACCCGTCCTACCGGTCATGTCAGAAGTGGTGCAATCTGCGCCCAAAACGACCATGACGCGAGAAGAAGGCCGTATCATCTGTAGTACGGAAAACTGGCGCGACCCCGTGGGGCAAGGAGGCACCAATGGAAGCGGTTCTTGGCATCGACGTCGGCGGGACGAGCATCAAGGCGGGGCTCTTCACCCCGTCGGGCGAGCTTCTCGAGGAGCGCAAGATCCCCACTCCCGAGCTCGTGACCGAGGAGGCGTACGCGGTCGTGACCGGCGGCATCGAGAAGATCCTCGCCGCGCACGACGCCGCTGCCGGAGACGTCATCGCCTGCGGCCTGGATATCCCCGGCCCCGTGGCAGACGACGGCACGGTGGGTGTCCTCCCCAACATCAAGCTCGACCCGGAGGGCATGGTGAGCGCGCTGACCACGGTCTTCCCCAACGCGACGGTCGCCTTCATCAACGACGCCAACGCGGCCGCGCTCGGCGAGATGTGGGCCGGTGTGGCGCAGCAGGTCTCGAGCTACGTGCTCATCGCCCTGGGCACGGGCGTGGGCGCGGGCGTGGTCTCCAACGGCAAGCTCGTGGCGGGCGCCTTTGGCGCCGGCGGCGAGATCGGCCACATCACGGTCAACCGCGAGGAGACCCTGACCTGCGGCTGCGGCCGCCGCGGCTGCCTCGAGCAGTACGCCTCCGCCAAGGGCATCGTCCGCCTCTACCTCGAGGAGTGCGAGCGCCGCGGCGTGAAGCCCGTGCCCGTGGAGCACGCCACCGACACCCTCTCCGTCTTCCGCGCGCTCGCGGGCGGCGACGAGTGCGCCAAGGTGGCGGTGCACAAGATGTGCGACTACCTGGCCCAGGCCATGGCGCAGATCTCCTGCGTGGTGGACCCCGCGATGTACCTCATCGGCGGCGGCGTGGCGGGGGCCTTCGCGACCTTCGCCCCGGAGCTGCGCGAGCTCTTCGCCGAGTACGCGTTCCCCGCGAGCAGGGAGGCCCGCATCGAGGCGGCGAGCCTCGGCAACCAGGCGGCCATGTATGGCTGCGCCTACGAGGCGCTCCGCCTGCGCAGGGAGGCCCTGCGCCTCGACGCGGACGCGTCGTAGGGATGGCCGACTAGAACCGCCGCGGCGGTGGTATCCTAGCTATGTTGCTTTGCATACGAGCCGCCCCCGCCGGACGACGGCGCGCAGGGCGATAAGAACGTTTACTTGCGAGTGAGGAGTCACCATGAGCGATTACGTCTCTGCGTCTCACGTTGTTCTCGGCTGCTCGGCCTCCACGGTCGACGAGGTCCTCAAGCTCCTTTCGGAGCAGGCGGTCTCCTTCGGCATCGCCACCGACGCCGAGGCGCTCTGCGAGGCCTTCAAGGCGCGCGAGGCCGAGGGCACGACGGGCATGATGGGCGGCTTCGCCATCCCGCACGCCAAGAGCGACGCCGTCACGCAGGCCGCCATCATCGTCGACAAGTTCGACGAGGGGGTTGTCTGGCCGTCCATGGACGATGCGCCGATCACCTGCGCCATCGCCCTGCTTACCCCCGCCTCCGAGGCGGGCACCACGCATCTCCAGCTCCTCTCCAAGGTCGCCGTGCTCCTCATGAACGAGGACTTCCGCACGAGCGTCCAGGCCGCCGACGACCCGGCCAAGATCGCGGAGCTCATCAGCGCGGGCATCGCCGCCGAGTAGCCACCCGACGTGCCACTGGCGTCAGGTTTATTTGGCATGACAAAGGGGACGGGGTAGTTTGTCAGAATCGGGCCCGGCGCAAGAGCGTCGGGCCCCTCCTTTAGGGACGTCCCATATGACGGGGCCGCCCTCCAGAGAGGACGGCCCCGAATACGTCTTACCTTCTCGCCGCGTCCTGTTGCCGAGCGCCCCTACGCCTTGTTGACGGAGCCGAGGTTGGTCATGCGGACCTTGACGAGGTTGGTGATCTCCTCCATGCCCGGCTTGTTGGCCTTCTTGGGGTCAAAGACGCCGGGGTTCTCGGCCATGAAGCCCATGAAGCCGCGCATGAACGCCTGACGGAGCTCGGTGGCGTAGTTGACCTTGCAGATGCCGTTCTTGACGGCCTCGGCGACCTGGTCGTCGGGCACGCCAGAGGTGCCGTGGAGCACGAGCGGCACGTCCACGACGGAGCGGATGGCCTTCACCACGTCCTGCTCGATGTGCGGGGTCTCGGTGTAGACGCCGTGCGCGGTGCCCACGCCGATGGCAAGGGAGGTGCAGCCGGTGCGCTCGACGAACTCGCGGGCCTCGTCCGGGTCGGTGTAGGGGTTCTCGCCTTCCACGGCGGGGCCGTCGTCCTCCTTGCCGCCGACCTTGCCGAGCTCAGCCTCGACGGGGATGTTGAGGGGCTTGGCGACCTTGGTCACGGAGGCGGTGAGGGCGATGTTGTCCTCGAAGGAGTCGTGGCTGCCGTCGATCATGACGGAGGTGTAGCCGGCCTTCATGGCCTGGACGGCGCGGTCGAAGCCGTCGCCGTGGTCGAGGTGGATGGCCACGGGGACGCTCGCCTGCTCGGCGGCCACGCGGCACATGGCGGCAAAGTAGTCGAGGTTGGCGTACTTCACGGTGCCGGGCGTGGTCTGCATGATGACGGGGGAGCGAAGCTCCTCGGCGGCCTTCACGACGGCCATGACGAACTCGAGGCTCTCGACGTTGAACGCGCCGACGGCATAGTGGCCGGCCTGGGCGTCGAGCAGCATCTCCTTGGTGGTGACGAGCATCCGAACTCCCTTCCTCGGACTGACTGACGCCGCTATTGTACGTAGGGATGCGAGTTCGTGTATGGCTAGGCTGCCGCGGGCGGCCGCCCGGGCCCGGCAAAAGGGAAACCAAATGCAAGGGCAGGCGCCCCTCCCGCAGCGTCTCCTCGGAGGGCGCACAGGCACGGCGCGGGTTCTTCTCGCCAGCGTGACGGCGTCGGGCATTGTTCGATTTGCGGTGCACGTGGGGTGTCCTCCGGAAACCACGCCGCCGACGCGGGGACCCCTTCCGCGCGGCCCTCAGGCCGCGCCCATAGCGCCTCTTTCCAAAACGAAAGAAAAAGCAATGTGATAGATTGCTTCTAAAGAAAGAATAGGAAACACAATTCGCACACATTCGCACAGGGCGCGGGCGGGCAACCGAGAAGGGCGGAAGACCATGGCCATGTCATCCGAGGAGCGCCGCGCGGCGATCCTCTCCATGCTCGACCGGGCCGCCTCCGTGCAGGTGACGCAGCTCGCCGACGCGTTCGGCGTCAGCCGCGTGACGGCCCGCGCCGACCTCGACGCCCTGGCGCGAGACGGCAAGCTGCGCCGCACGCACGGCGGGGCCGTCTCGCTCTCCAAGACGCTCACCGTCTCCGTGCAGGAGCGGCGCATCAACGTGAACGTTGAGGCCAAGCGCGCGATCGCGCGGCTCGCGGCGCCGCTCGTGGAGGACGGCGACTCCGTGCTCGTGGACTCGGGCACCACGGCGCTCGAGCTCGTCCGCGCCATCTCGGGCCGTGCGGGCGTGACCGTGGTGACCGACGACTTCACGATCGCGGACTACGTCGACCGCTCCGCCCCCTCGCTCGACGTCATCATGCTCGGCGGGAGCCTGCGCAAGGGCCACCGCTACACGGCGGGCCCGCTCGCCATGCGGACCCTCGAGGTGCTCCATCCCCGCAAGGCCTTCGTCACGCCCACCTCCTATGTCCCCGGGCGGGGCCTCATGACCAACAACCAGGACATGGCCGAGCTCAAGCGGGCATATCTGACCTGCGCCGACAGGACGTTCGTGCTCATGGACCAGAGCAAGGTCGGCGCCCCGGGGCTGCTCTGGTTTGGCACGCTCGGCGGCGTCGAGGCAGTGGTCATGGACGCGGACCCCGACGGACTGGTTGCCGAGGACGCCGCCGAGCAGGGGTGCCGCGTTCTATACTGACCGCAGGGCCAGTCGGGGCGCGCCCCGGGCGAAGGGAGAAGAACGTGGCCGTGAAGCTCATCCTCACCGACATCGACGGGACCATCCTCCCGCGGGGGCACCGACGCGTCTCAGAGCGCACCGTCTCGTCCTTCCATGCCGCGCTCGCGGCGGGGATCGCCGTGGGGCCCGCGAGCGGACGCGGCTACTCGTGGATTCCCGACTTCTTCGGCGGGGACGCTGCGTGCTGCGCCACCGCGCTCGCGACCAACGGCATGCAGGTCTACCTCGGCGGCGAGAAGGTCATGGAGCAGACGCTCGCCGCCGACGCCCTCGAGGCCGTGCGCGCGATCGTGGCGGAGGCCCCGCGTGCCGGCCTGGTCTGCTTCGACGATGCGACCCCGCTTCTGGTGGAGGGCTCCGTCGAGGACCTGGCATTCCACTTTCCCGCCTATGCCGAGCGCTGCCGCGTGACCCGCGCGCTGCCGGACTTCCCCGTGGTCAAGGCCAATGTCTTCACCGGGGCGGGGGAGCGCGCCGCCGCGGCGTTGGTGGCGCGCCTCAACGACGAGGTCGCGGCCCTCGACGTCGACCGGGCCATGCCCACCTACTCCAACATCATGCCACGCGGCTGGAACAAGGGCACCGCGGTGGCATGGATGGCCGAGCGTCTGGGCGTGGGCCTTGACGAGGTCGTGGTCTTCGGCGACGCGGATAACGACCTCCCCATGTTCTCCGCGGTGCCCAACTCCGTTGCCGTGGCGGGTGCCACGCCGGAGGCCGCTGCCGCCGCGCGCTGGCACATCGGCGCCTGCGAGGATGACGCCGTCGCGGCCGCGATCGAGGCGCTGGCCGCCGGCGCGTGGCCGTTTGCGGGGTAGGGGCCTCCGCGCCCCCGCGTCTCTCCGGGTACGTACACACCCCCTCCGGGTACGTACCAACTTTCAATCTTGATGTTCTTCTCGATAGCCTTCCCACCTGCGGTTCTCTCTTTGCTAGGTACCATACAAATAATTGAATCTTGTACGCATCCGGACGAGGGGTGTACGTACCCGGGAGGGGGTCGGCCCCCAGGGCTATACTCGTGCCATGGAGACGGGACCCGACACCTTCCGCGTCCTCGTGGTGGAGGACGATGCCGCGCTCTCCGAGGTGGTCTGCACCTTCCTCGGGGACGAGGGCTACGCGTGCGTGCCGGCGTTCTCCGGAACGGAGGCGCTCCTGCTGGCAGATCGCGCGGGCGAGAAGAACGAGCCCTTCGACCTGGTGATCTTGGACCTCATGCTGCCCGGCGTCCCCGGGGAGGAGCTCATCGGCCGCCTGCGTGCGGCCGGCGTGGGGGCGCCCGTGATCGTGACCTCGGCGCGCTCCGCCGTGACGGACCGCGTGGGGCTGCTCCGCCTGGGCGCGAGCGACTACCTGACGAAGCCCTTCGACCTCGACGAGCTGCTCGCGCGCGTGGAGGTGCAGCTTCGTGACCGCGCTCGCGCGGCGGGGCGAGAGGGGCGGGCCGTCGCGGCCCTGCGCTTTGGTCGCTGGGAGCTCGACCCCGCCGCGCGGGCGTTTGCCGTGGACGGCGAGCCCCTGCGCCTCACGCGAACCGAGTTTGACATCCTCGCTGCGATGATGCGCGAGCCCAGCCGCGTCTTCACCAAGCAGGCCCTCTTCGAGATCGTGCGCAACGAGGAGGCCCTGACGGAGGAGCGCACCATATCCACGCACGTGAGCAACCTGCGCTCCAAGCTGCGCCCAACCGGCACCGACTCCTACATCCAGACCGTCTGGGGCATCGGCTTCAAGCTCCAGGCGTGATGCGTGCCGCCGTGCCGCTGGCGTCAGGTTCGTTTGGCACGCGTGCCAAACGAACCTGACGCCAGCGGCACGGCGGCACGGCGCCGATTTCTTGTCAAAGCCTTGTAGGTCTCTGAAGGGTTTTCCCACGCCTGCCGGGTAGTCTTTGGATAACCCGAGGATGGAGGCCACCATGAACGCCATAGAGACGAGCAACCTCACCAAGTCCTTCTCGCGCGGAACGGTGCGCGCGGTGCGCGACGTGAGCCTCGCCGTGCCGGCCGGCTCGGTCTTTGGCATCGTGGGCAAGAACGGCGCGGGCAAGTCCACCCTGCTCAAGCTCATCTCCGGGCTCATGCGGCAGGACGCGGGGACCGTGAGCGTGCTCGGCCGGCAGCTGCGCCCCTGCGAGTCCGACTCGCGGCTCGGCGTGCTCGTGGAGACGCCCGCGGCCTACGGCCGGCTCGACGCCTTCGAGAACCTCATGAACCGCGCCCTCGTGCTCGGCCTGCCCGACCCAAAGAAGGCGTGCCGAGAAGTGCTTGAGCTCGTGGGCCTCGACGCGCGCACCGCCGGCGACGGGCGCGGCCGCCTGCTCTGGCCGCGCGGCTCCTACGTGGACGACCTCTCCACGGGGCAGCGCCAGCGACTCGGCGTTGCCCTCGCCCTCATCGGCAGTCCCGAGGTGCTGCTGCTCGACGAGCCGCTCACGGGCATCGACCCCACGGGCGTGGCGGACCTACGCGCGCTGCTCGTCCGCCTCAGCCGCGAGCGCGGCGTCACCGTGGTGGTGAGCTCGCACGTCCTCGCGGACCTCGAGCGCATGTGCACGCACTATGGCATCATGCGCGACGGCGCACTCGTGCGCCAGCTCACCTCCGAGGAGCTCGCCGACGCCTGCGCCACCTACCTCACGCTGCGCGTCGATGCCCCGGAGCGCGCGGTGGCCGTGCTCGCCGAGGAGCTGCCGGGCCTTACGGTGCGCGTGCTGCCGGACGGCGCCCTCCGCGTGACGGCGCCGGGCGGCGGCGAGCCGGACCGCACGGTGCTGGCGCAGGTGCTCCTGGCCGCGGGCATCGCCGTGACGGAGCTTGCCGCCAGCACGCCCGACGTCGAGGCGGAGCTCGTTCGCCTCATCGACGACACGTCTATCGGGAAGGGCAGGTGAGCGCCATGACGACCCTTGCCAACCAGCTGCGTGCCGCGTTCTACCTCGCCTCGCGCGACGCCTACGTGAAGGGCGCCTTCGTGCTGCCGGCGTTGCTCGCCGTGTGGGCCATCCTGCTGGAGCTGCTCTTCCCTGATGCCGACATGCACGTGATCTTTGAGGGGGCCGTCCTCAGCCTCGTCCGCACGGGGGCCCTCTTCGGCACCTGCCTTGCCATGTCGGGCATCGTCACGCATGACGTCTCGTCGGGCGGCCTGCGCGCGGCCGTGTCCACGGCGCGCGGGCGAGAGGGGTACGTGGCCTCCCGGGTGATCCTGGCGCTGGTGCTCGCGGTTCTTCTCGGCCTGTGGTCCGCGCTGCTGAACGTCCCCCTGCTTCTTGGCCCCAGCGTGGCCTTTGAGGGGATGCCCGCGGGCGAGCTGGCGCTTCGTGCGGTGGCATACGTCCTGGTGGGCTGGACGTATGCCGTCTTTGGCATGCTCCTCCTCTGGCTCGCCCGAAGCCCCCGCGGCTTTGCCTCGGCGTTCTTCGCGGCGGTCATCCTGGGCGCGGGGGTGCTCAACGTGCTGCTCCTCGTGCCGGTGGCGGTGCTCATCCCGCTTTCCCAGGAGCTCGCCTTCGGGGCGTTCCAGCTTATCGTTCCCATCCTGCCGAGCGGCCTGCTCGGCGATGCCTTCGTGGCCGACGCCCGCCTCGTCGTGCTGCCCGTCGCCTACGTCGTCGTCTTCTGGGCGCTCTCGCGCCGCGTGATGGCGCGGGCTCCGCTCTAGACCAAAAGGAGGTCCCACCATGGCAAACCAGCTTCGCGCCGCACTCTATGCGCTCGTGCGCAACTACCGGACGTGGGTCGCGCTCGCTCTCGTCGTGCTCGGCAAGGCGTATGCCGCCTGGAGCGTGACGCAGGGGGTGACCTACGGCCTGCAGGACTCGATCTTCCGCGACAAGGCGCTCCTGCTCGTCGTCCTCTTTGCGGGGGCGGGAGTCGCGGCCTTCGACCAGCGTGGCGGGGCCCTGCGCTCGGCGTGCTGCACGGAGCGCGGCCGGGCGGGCTATGTGGCCTCGCGCTTCGTGGCGGCGGCCGCGCTCGCCCTCGGCCTGCTCGCCGCGGCGGCGGTGCTGGACGTAGTCGCCGGCGCGCTGGTTCCGGGCGCGTCCGTCATCGCCGCGTCTCCGGCGATGTGCGCCCCGGAGCGCGTGCTCGCCGGCGTGCTCACGTACCTCACGGTCGCGGAGGTCGGCTTCGTGGCGGGCCTCGTCACGAGGAGCCAGAGCGCCGTTGCGGCAACGGGCCTCGTGGTCGTGGCATTCCTTGTGCTCTGCGTGCTCGTGCTGATCGTCGTGCCGGAGGGCTCCCCCACGCCCTTCGGGGTGACGCTCTCTGAGGCCATCGGCTTCGTGCTGCCCCTCGAGGGCCTCAAGGCCGACGTGGCGTTCGCGATGGTCGCTCGGCTCATGCCGCTCGATCCCCTGCGCGCCTTCGTGGTGCCTCTCGTGTGGGCGGCCGCGCTCCTCGCGCTGGCACGCTCCGCAATGGCGAGAAGGACGGTGTGACGTGGAAAGGGGACAGTCCCTTTTCCACGCTCAGGGACGTCGGAATCGTGACCTCGCGCGGCTGGCGGAGCTCCTCGACGGGGCGGCGGCAAACCCCGCGCCCCGCGCGCGCCTCGAGTCCGTCGACCCGGCGGTCGTGGCGCTCGCCCGCGCGGTGGACCGCCACTTGGACGCGGACCTCGAGCGCGACCTCGAGCGCCGCCGCGCCGACGAGCGCTTCCGCGAGCAGCTCGCTGCGCTCAGTCACGACATCCGCACCCCGCTCGCCGGCGCGCAGGGCTACCTGCAGCTCGCCCGGCGCGCGGAGGACCCCGAGCGCGCCGCCCGCTACCTCGAGGGTGCCGAGAAGCGCCTCGCGGCCATGCGCGTGCTCGTGGACGACCTCTTCTCGTACGCCCGCGCCGCGGACCCGTCCTGGGAGCCGGAGCTCGAGACGTGCGACCTCGCCGCTGCGGTGACGGGCGCGCTCGCGGCCCGCTATGAGGCCTTTGTCGCTTGCGGCTGGGAGCCCGACGTCCGCGTGGGGGAGTGCGCGCCGGTGCTCGCGGCGCCGGATGCGCTCGCACGCGTGATGGCCAACCTGCTTGAGAACGCACTGGTGCACGGCTGCGGGGCACCGCGCGTTCGTGCGGAGGGCGTCGGGCTCACGATAGAGAACCCCGTGGCGCCCGCAGACGCCTCCCGGCTCGACGCCGCCCGCCTCACGGAGCGCTTCTATCAGGGGGACCCCGCGCGCAACTCCGGAGGCACGGGCCTCGGCCTCGCCGTCGCCCGCGCGCTCACGGAGGCGATGGGCGGAACGCTTACGGTGGGCGTCACCGCCGGCAAGCAGCCGTCCTTCTCGGCCCGCCTCGAGCTGCGTCGGGCTCCGTAGGCGGCAGGGTGGCGTAGAAAGCGCGTATGCCTGCCGCTTACAAAAAAAGCCCGGCGAGAAGAACGACCTGCGGAGACGTTCTTCTCGCCAGGCGGGCATTGCGGTTCGGATGGATGCCCGTATGTCCGGAATGCCTACGCGACCTTCTCGACGCTCGTGCCCGCGCGCAGCTCGTCGGCCACGGCCATGTCGAAGTGGCCGGTCGAGGGCGTGAGGCAGTTGGCGCTCGCGCAGGCCATCGCGTAGGCGAGCTGCTCCTCCACGGCCATGCCGCGTGCCATGGCGACGGCGAAGGCGCCCACCATCGTGTCGCCGGAGCCCACGGGGTTCACCACGTCGATCTTGGGCGCGCGCCCGCGGAAGACGCCCTCGGAGCAGGCCATCACGGAGCCGTCGCCGCCCAGCGACACCACGACCTTCTCGATGCCGTAGGTCTCGTGCACCTCGCGCGCGGCGGCGTAGATCTCGTCGATGGACTCCGGCTTGCGGCCCAGAATCGCTTGGATCTCGTCCGTGTTGGGCTTGATCATCGTGGGACGCGCGGGGAGGCTGCCCACGAGAAGCGCGCCCGAGGTGTCCAAGATCGCCGGCTTGCCCGCCGCGCGCACGATCTCCACGAGCTCGCGGTAGATGCCGTCTCCCGCGCCCTTGGGCACGGAGCCGTTGAAGGTCACCACGTCGGCGCGCGCCGCGATCTCGCCGACCTTCGCGCGCACGGCGGCGACCTCGTCGACCGTCACGGGGCGTCCGGGCTCGAGGAACTCCGTGGAGCGGCCGTTAGGCTCCAGGACGTTGATGCAGCAGCGCGTCTCGGCGGCCACGTGCACGAAGTCGTGCTCGATGCCGTCGGCGTCCAGGAGCTCGCAGAGGAGCCGGCCGTTGTTGCCGCCCACAAAGCCCGTCGCCACGATCTTCTCGCCGCAGGTGGCGACCGCGCGGGCGGCGTTCAGGCCCTTGCCGCCGGCGTTGTCGATGCACGTCTCCACGCGCATGACGGTGCCGTCTACGAGCGGGCATGCCAGCTGGTAGGCCTTGTCGATGGAGCTGTTGAGCGTGACGGTAGAGATCATGGCGTCTCCTCCTGAGTCAATGTGGGGTGTGCGCTCAGTGCATCTTATCCCGTTGCGGGCGAGTAAGATAGAAACCACTGGGGTACCACCGGGAGAAAGGTCAGAAATGTCGGGGGCCGACGGCACGCTCGTGCGCATTGACAGCCGCCTCGTGCACGGGCAGGTGGCTGCCGCGTGGGTGCGCGCGATCGGCGCGCGCCACATCGTCGTGGCCAATGACGAGGCCGCCGAAAACCCCATGCGGCAGCGCGTGATGCGCATGGCCGTCCCCCAGGGGGTCGAGGTGCTCTTCCGGACCGTGCCCGAGGCGGCCGACACGCTCCGGTCCTTGGGCGGCGACCCGACGCTCGCCGTGGTCGAGACTCCCGCGGATGCCCTCGCGCTCGTGGAGGCGGGGGTGCGGCCGCGGGCGGTCAACGTGGGCAACCTGCACATGGCCGCAGGAAAGCGGCGGGTCGCCCCGGCCGTGGCCGTGGATGAGGGGGACTGCGTCGCGCTGCGGGCCCTGCGAGAGCGCGGCGTTGAGGTCGTGGTGCGACGCACGCCCCTCGCGCCCGAGGGGTCGCTCGACTGGCTCTAGCCCGTCCCGGGGGAGAATCGCGCGGGCCCTCGGCCATGCCCGTTCTTCTCGCTTCGTGCCTCTGTCCAGCCTGCCCCGCCATGAGGCCGGTCGGGCGGCATGCCCCTGCGGGTGCCGCCCGACCGGCCGGAGTCGCGTCTGGGGCTAGTCGTGATACTCGCCGCGGTCCCACTTCTCGATGAACTCGTCGAAGAAGTGCGGGTCCGCCTGGGCCTCGGCGTCGCAGCCCGCCTCGACGGCGTCGATCTTGGCGACGAGCGCGTCACGCTCGGGCGTGGGCTGATAGCTCGCGGCGAGGAAGGCGTCGACGATGTCGGCGATGAGGAACTCGCCGGTGATCTTGCCGCCGAAGCCGATGACGTTGGCGTTCAGGCACTCGCGGGCGTGCACGGCGGTGGACATGTCGCGGACGAGCGCGCAGCGGGCGCCCGGGACCTTGTTCACGGCGTTGGTGATGCCCACGCCCGTGCCGCACATGACGACGCCGGCATCGGCCTCGCCGGAGGCGACCTTCTCGCCCACGGCCTTGCCGTAGATGGGGTAGTGGGTGCGCGCGTGGTCGTAGGTGCCGCAGTCGATGACGGTGTGGCCGCAGGCCTTGAGGTGGTCGGAGATGGCCATCTTCTCGTTGGTGACGATGTGATCGCAGCCGATCGCGATGATCATGGTGTCCTCCTTGGGTGTCGGGTTCCGGCGCTGGCGCTAGGCCATCTTGTTGAGCATGTCCACACGGATCTGGTGACGTCCGCCGGCGTAGGGCTCCGAGAGGAACTCGCGCACGATCCCACGGGCGATCTCATCGCCCACGACGGCCGACCCCATGGTGATGAGGCGCGCGTTGTTGTGCTGGCGCGTCATGAAGGCGGAGCGCTCGTCGGAGCACTCGCAGGCGACCATGCCCTTGACCTTACAGGCGGCCATGTAGGAGCCGTCGCCGTAGCGATCGAAGGCAAAGCCGAGGCTGTCGGGGTTCTCGAGGAGGTCGTGCGCGACGGCGAGGGTGGAGTCCACGAGGTCCGCCGCGGGCTCCTCGCTCTTGTCAACGACCTCGTGCCCGAGCTCGACGAGGTAGGCCTTGACCGTCTCCTTGAGCGGCATGCCCTCAGCGTCAGATCCGATGACGATTCTCATAGCTGTCCTTTCCCCAGGGTGGCCTGCATAGGTGAACCTGCGAGAAGTGTACTCGATTTCAAGGAATTCAAACAGATTCGAACAAATTGGCACAATACGGGCGCGGCGTGCGGTGCGGGGGAGTGTCGCAACGGCCCCGCACGGCCGGTGTGCGGGGGTTTCGCGACGGACGTACCGAGAAGAACGTCGCGTCGGCCCCGCACAGCGCTTGTGCGGGGGTTTCACGACGGACGCAGAGCGGGGGACGTCGCCAAGCCCCCGCACAGCCGGTATGCGGGGGTCTCGCGACGGAAGCGCCGAGAAGAACGTCGGCTATGCCCCGCACTGCGGTCCTGCGGGGGTCTCGCGACAGTCGGGGCACGAGAAGTGTCGCAACGGCCCCGCACGGCCGGTGCGCGGGGGATTTGCGACGGAAGTGCCGAGAAGAACGTCGCGTCGGCCCCGCACAGCTGGTGTGCGGGGCTTGGCGACAGAAGTGCCGAGAAGAACGTCGCGTCGGCCCCGCGCGTCGGCTCTGCGGGGGTCTCGCGACAGGCGCGTCCTTCTCGCCGAGCGTGGCGCTAGAGCAGCACCCTCGCGTGCGTGCGGAGGTCCTTGAGCTCCTCGGGGTCGACGCCGTCATCGCAGATCACGGTGTCATCGGTCCTGAGCGAGAAGAAGGAGTAGAACCCGCGGGAGCCGATCTTGCTGCTGTCGGCGAGGACGAAGCACTCCGTGGCGTGGTCGAAGACGGTGCTGTAGAGCCGGCCGGCGTCGAGCGTGCTCGTGAAGAGCTGCCCGTCGCGCAGGGCGTCGACGCCGATGAAGGCCTTGTCGAAGCCGAGCGAGTCGAGCGCGTTCTCGGTGATGGGCCCCATGAAGGTGCCCGACCTCGGGCGATAGGTGCCGCCGAGCATGATGATCTCGCGGATGTCCCCGTCGACGAAGAGGTTGAAGATCGGCAGGCTGTTGGTCACGATGCGCAGCGGAATGACGGGCAGGAACTGGGCCGCGAGCTCGACCGTGGTGCTCGAGCCGAGAAAGATCGTGTCGCCCTCGCTCACGAGGGACGCCGCGATCTTGGCGATCTTGGTCTTCTCCTCGATGTGGAGGAGCTGGCGCTCGAGATGGGCGGACTCGCGGATGAGCGCGCGGTCGCGCACGCCCTCGGACGTCTTGGCCCCGCCCCTGAGGCGCTCGATGCGCCCCTCGTCGGAGAGCTCCTCGAGGTCGCGCCGAACGGTCATGTCCGAGACGCCGAGCGTGGTGGCTATCTCGTGCACCGAGACGGTGCCGCGCACGCGACACATCTCAACGATTCGGTCCTGTCGCTCGGCCTTGAGCATGGTTCACCGTCCTCCGCATCGGCTGTTCAATGAACACTATACCCGTCGAATCGCACATCCTCGGGGTAGGGTGACAACTCTTGATAACTTGCAACGTTTCTTACCAAGCCACACGTCATGGCAACGGTCACCGACATTTCTCTACCGCCGGCCCCCATTCTTTCAGAGAAACAGTAACTCGCGCACACATTTTCCGAACAATTGGCTAGTATTGCTCCGAACAGAAACGAACAAATTGAATCCAATTCTGTTCTGTTATGAAAAATAGCGGCTGATGCGGCTGCGCCAAGGGAGAGGAATCACCATGAGGGTAGGCGTCATCGTTGCGAGCCACGGAGAGTTTGCGAGGGCGGCACTCGGAAGCGTCGAGATGGTTGCCGGTCCCCAGCAGGACGTGCGCGCGCTCGCGCTGACGGCCGACAAGTCGGCCGAGACGTTCGAGGCGGAGTTCGCCCAGGCGTACGCGGAGCTCAAGTCCGAGTGCGATCTCATCGTCACCATCTGCGACATCCACGGCGGCACCCCGTTCAACGTCATCTCGCGCAGCATCCTCAAGGGCATGGACATGGTCGCCTTCACCGGCCTCAGCCTGCCCGTCCTTATCGAGCTCCTGCTCTCCCGCGACCAGGCCTCCAGCGCCGACGAGATCCGCGAGCTCATCGAGGCGGCCCACGCCCAGACCCTCGCCGAGATCAAGGTCGAGATGGCCCAGGAGAGCTCGGACGAGGACGACCTCGACCTCTAGCGCGCCATTGGCGTCAGGTTTGTTTGGCGCGCCACTGGCGTCAGGTTTGTTTGGCACGACCTCCAGGGTCAGCCGCCCGCGAGCGGGGATGGGACCGCCCGCGGGCTCCAAGCACGGCACGTAAGGCCCAGAGAAAGGGAGAAGAACATGGCACTCAAGCTCGTTGACATCGACGACCGCCTCATCCACGGCCAGCTGGCGTCCACCTGGATTCCGGACAACGGCATCGAGTCCGTGATCATCGTCGACGACAAGGTCGCCAACGACCCGGTTCAGAAGTCCGTCGCCGGCCTCGCCGTCCCCAAGGTCAAGGTCTCGGTCTTCGGCGTCGAAAAGTTCATCGACGTCCTCAAGAAGACCACCCTCAAGAAGGTGACGATGGTCCTGTTCACCAACCCCGTCGACGCCCTCAAGATGCACGAGAACGGCCTGCCGTTCGACTACCTCAACGTCTCCGGCATGCGCTACAACGACCAGCGCACGCGCCTGCACAAGAACATGTCCGTGACCCCCGAGGAGCGCGAGGCGTTCGAGAAGCTCATTGCCATGGGCGTCGAGTGCTGGATGCAGCCCACCACGCGCGACCCCAAGGTCTCCGTCTCCGAGCTGCTCTCCGGCGCGCACGCGGAGGCGTAACCAGGCAACGTCGGCGCGGAGAGGGCGCGCCGTCAGCACAAGCGACGACTGTCGTCAGAAGGAGGAGAAATGATCCAAGCACTGCTGCTTGCCATCTGGGCGGGTCTTTGTACCTGGGACCAGTTTGGCCCGCACCTCGGATTCAGAAAGCCGCTGCTCGCCTCGGTGGGCGTCGGCATCATCCTTGGTGACATGCCCACGGCCATCATGATCGGCGCCACGATGGAGCTCATGTGGCTCGGCGTCAACAACATCGGCGCCTACGTGCCGCCCGACGTCATCTCCGGCACGATCGTGGGCGCCGCCCTCGGCATCATGTCCGGCGGCGACACCGCGAGCGCCATCGCCCTGGCCGTTGCCATCGGCATCCCCACCGCCACGCTCGTCCAGCAGCTCAACATCCTCGTGATGACCACCAACATCACGTTCCTGCACGGCGCCGACAAGGCGGCCGAGAGCGGCGAGTTCAAGTCCGTCAACAAGTACTTCTGGGCCGGCGCCGTCTGCTTCTTCCTGACCCGTGCCATCCCGGTGTTCATCGCCACGGGCATCGGCTCGGTCGTGGTCGAGAGCATCATGAGCTTCCTGCAGAACCAGGTGCCCTGGGTCCTCTCCGCCTTCTCGACCGCGGGCGGCATGATGCCCGCCGTCGGCCTCGCGATGCTGCTCACCATGATGATGAAGAAGAACATGTGGATCTTCCTCATCTGCGGCTTCGTGCTCGCGGCCTTCCTCAAGGTCCCGACGATCGGCATCGCCCTCGTGGCCGCCGCTGCCGCGGGCTTCTATGACTTCGTCGTCGAGGGAACCAAGAAGTCCCAGGCCACCGCAGCCGTCGACGCCCCTGCCAGCGACGAGGACGAGGAGTATGATCTCTAATGGGTAAGATTTCCAAGAAGACGCTCAACCGGGTTCTCCTGAGGACCCAGGGCTGCCAGTTCGCCCACAACTACGAGCGCATGCAGTCCCTCTCGCTCACCTACTGCGTCTCCCCAGTCCTCGAGGAGCTCTACAAGGACGCCCCCAAGGAGCTGCGCGTCAAGGCGATGCAGCGCTACCTCGAGTACTTCAACACGCACCCCATCGCGATCCCGTTCATCCTCGGCATCGCCACGGCGGTGGAGGAGAACACCGACGAGGACCACAAGGACACCGTCACCGCGATCAAGACCTCGCTCATGGGCCCCTTCGCCGGCATCGGCGACTCGCTGCTCAACCTCACGTGGTTCCCGATCGCGGGCTCCATCGGCGCCTCCCTGTGCGTCGACAACGGCAGCCTCATCGGCCCGCTCGTGATGTTCCTGCTCATCAACCTCCTGTACTGGCCGCTCAAGTACTTCGGCCTGCACAAGGGCTATGAGTCCGGCATGGCGCTCGTCGACAAGTTCGGCGTCGAGGTCTTCGACCGCCTCGGCGACGCCGCCAACGTGCTCGGCGTCATGGTCACCGGCGGCCTCATCGCCACGACGGTCAAGCTCAAGACCGCCATCGAGTTCTCCTTCGGCGAGGGCGACCCGCTCGTGCTCCAGACCCAGCTCGACTCCGTCCTGCCGTGCCTGCTGCCGATCATCGTGACCTTCATCTGCTACCGACTCCTGAAGAAGGGGCAGGGCAAGAACTCCGCCCAGATCATCCTCGGCATCATCGCCGTGTGCCTGGTGCTCTTCGCCCTCAACTACTACATCCCCGGCTTCCCGAAGATCTTCTCGTAGGAAGTGCCCTTTCTCGGCGCCCCGCCCACCCCTCTGGGCGGGGCGCCTCGTATCAATTTTCGGAGGACTTATGAGAACCGTACTCGTCCTGATGGATACGCTGCGCCGGGACGCGCTCGGGTGCTACAACCCCGGAGGCAGCGCGCGAACCCCGAACCTCGACGCCTTCTCGAGCGAGGCGGTCACCTTCGACAACCACTGGATCGGCTCGGCGCCCTGCATGCCGGCCAGGCGCGACATCATGTGCGGGCGCTACAACTTCCTCGAGCGTCCCTGGGGCCCGATCGAGCCCTTCGACGTGACGCTCGTGGACTGCCTGCGCGCCGGCGGCGTCCGCACGCACATCTCCACGGACCACTGCCACTACGCGCGCACCGGCGGCGAGGGCTACCTGCAGCTCTTCAACACCTTCGAGTTCTTCCGCGGCCAGGAGGGCGACCCGTGGGTGAGCCGCATCGACGAGCCGGACAACATGCCCGAGACCTTCTACGGCCGCGTTCGCGAGCAGTACCAGAAGAACCGCCTCAGGTGGCCCAGCGAGGAGGACATGCCCTCCCCGAGGACCTTCCGCTCCGCGTGCGAGTTCATCGACCAGAACGAGGGGAAGGACGACTTCTTCCTCATGGTCGAGGCCTTCGACCCGCACGAGCCCTTCGACGTGCCCGACCGCTACATGGACGAGTACGGCGGCTCCGAGGGGCTTGACCGCGACTACTTTGAGATCCCGCCCTACAAGCGCGTCTCCGACACCGACATCCCCGAGAGCGCCGTCGACTACGTGCAGCGCCGCTACAAGGCGCTCGTCACGATGACCGACCACTGGTTCGGAACCCTCGTCGACAAGCTCAAGGAGAAGGGCATGTACGAGGGAACGACCGTCATCGTGACCACGGACCACGGCTACTTCCTCGGGAGCCGCGACTACCTGGGCAAGAACTACATGCACATGTACAACGAGATGGCCCACCTGCCGCTGATCGTGAAGTTCCCCCACGGGGAGCGCGCGGGCGAGCGGGCGCACCAGCTCACCCAGGCCATCGACATCATGCCCACCGTGCTCGAGGCGCACGGCTGCCCCGTGCCCGAGACCGTCATGGGGACCTCGCTCATGCCGCTCGCCACTGACGCAGCGGCGCCGACCCGCGAGTACGCCCTCTACGGCGTCCACGCCATGACGGTCAACGTGACCGACGGCCGCCACACCTACTTCCGCGCGCCCGTGCCGGGCAACCAGCCCTGCTACGAGTACGCGGCGATCCCGCACACCATCCGCAAGAAGATGGGCACCGACTGCGTGGACCAGATCGAGATGGGCCGCTTCCTCTCGTGGACGGACTATCCCGTCTACAAGTTCCCATGCCGCAAGCCCGCCAACATCGACCAGCGCGAGGACTGCCTCGAGGAGGTCCACGACTCGATGCTCTTCGACCTGGAGGACGACTACGGCCAGACCCACAACCTCGTGGGGGAGGACGCCGCCGCGGAGGAGCGCATGATCGGGCTGCTCAGGCGCGGCCTCAAGGAGCACGGCGCCCCCGTGGAGCAGTTCGCCCGCCTCGGCCTTGCGTAAACCCGACAAAGGTGACAGGGTGTTTTGTCGGGTTTTCCAATCCGCGGACGGGACGGGGAGAGACGTGAAGTACATCAGCTTCCTCATAAAGCCGGCGTCGAGCGCGTGCGACATGCGCTGCTCGTACTGCTTCTACCGTGACGTCGCGGACCATCGCGCGCACGCGGTGAGGGAGCTCATGTCTGAGGAGACCGTGCGTGCGCTCGTGGACCGTGCCCTCGGGCTCGGTCCCGACGCACAGGTGACCTTCGCCTTCCAGGGCGGCGAGCCCACGCTCGCGGGGCTCGACTTCTTCCGCGCGTTCACGGCCTACGTGGACGCGCGCCGCACCAACCAGACCGTGAGCTACGCGCTTCAGACCAACGGCCACTCCCTCACGCCCGAGTGGGCGGCCTTCTTCCGGGAGCACGGCTTTCTCGTGGGCGTCTCCGTCGACGCCTATCGCGAGCTCCATGACAGCCTCCGTGGCGACATCCGCCTCGAGCCGACGCACGCGCGTGTCATGGAGTCCATCCGGATGCTTCGCGAGGCGGGCGTCGAGTTCAACGTCCTCACGGTGCTCTCGGCGCAGCTCGCCCGGCACCCGCAGCGGGTGTTCAAGTTCTACCAGCGCGAGAAAATCGACTACGTGCAGCTCATCCCGTGCCTGGCGGGCTTCGACGGGGAGGGGGAGGAGTACGCCCTCACCCCACGCGCGTTCTTCTCGTTCTATCGCACGTTCTTCGACCTGTGGCTGCGCGAGGCGCGCGCCGGGCGCGCCTTCTCGGTGGGGCTCTTCGACAACGTGATGCAGCTCTCGCTCGGCCAGTGGCCCCAGGCCTGCGGGATGCTCGGCCGCTGCGCCCCGCAGTTCGTCGTGGAGAGCAACGGCGACGTCTATCCCTGCGACTTCTACGCCCTCGACGAGTACCGCTGCGGCAACATCCGGGAGGACTCGCTCGAGGAGATGGCCTCCTGCGAGGTCATGCGCGGGTTTCTGTCCGAGCCGCGCCGGGAGTGCGCGGCCTGCGCCGACTGCCCGTTCGAGGGCATCTGCCACCGCAACTGCAAGCGCCTCAACGCCTCGTACTACGACGAGACGTATTGCGGCTACCGGGAGTTCCTCGAGCACGCGTACGAGCCCCTCGCCGAGACGGCCCACGCGCTCGTGCGCCAGCGAATGGGGGACGGTCCCCAATTCACATAGAACGTTTCTGCAAATCGGGGAGCTGCCCCCAATCCACGGACAGGGAGGACTGATGGCAAGCATTTCTGACGACGGCCTCGAGAGCCGCCGTCCCAACGTCGTCCTGATCATGTGCGACCAGTTCAGGGGGGACTGCCTCGGCTTTGACGGCCACCCCGACGTGAAGACGCCCTATCTGGACACGCTCGCCGCGCAGGGCACCTACTTCGAGAACGCGCACGCCGCGTGCCCGAGCTGCATCCCGGCGCGCGCGTCGCTGCTCACGGGCACCACGCCCGCGACCAACGGCCGCGTGGGCTACCAGGACGGCATCCCCTGGCGCTACGAGCACATGATGCCGGAGGAGTTCTCTGCCGCCGGGTACCAGACGGCGATGGTGGGCAAGATGCACGTGCACCCGCCGCGCCTGGCCTGCGGCTTCCAGCACCTGCGCCTGCACGACGGCTACATCGGCCACTACCGCAAGGCCAACCTCCCGCACTGGATGCACCAGGACGTCTCTGACGACTACCTGCGCTTCCTCCGCTCCGAGCTGGGTCCCGAGGCGGATGTCAACGGCACGGGCGTGGAGAACAACTCCTGGATCTCGCGTCCGTGGGTCTACGAGGAGCGCCTCCACCCCACCAACTGGGTCGTCGACGAGTCCATCCGCTTCCTCGAGACGCGTGACCGCACCCGCCCGTTCTTCCTCATGGCGAGCTTCGTTCGCCCGCACCCGCCCTTCGACGCCCCCGCGGCCTACTACCAGCCGTACCTCGACCGCGAGCTGCGCGAGCCGGCGCACGGTGACTGGGAGGACGCCGAGGCCACCGAGCGCGACGGCATGGTCATCGACAGCGTGCACGGCTGCCGTGACGCCACGCTGCGCCACGAGGCCATGGCGGGCTACTACGGCTGCATCACGCACCTCGACCACCAGATCGGCCGGCTCATCACGGCGCTCGAGAACGACGAGACCTACGAGAACACCGTGGTGCTCTTCACGGCGGACCACGGCGAGATGCTCTTCGACCACAGCTCGTTCCGCAAGGTGCTTCCCTACGAGGGGAGCGCGCGCATCCCCTTCATCGTGCGCGTGGGCTCCAAGGTGCTGCCCGGCGGACGGCCGGCGCCCCGGCGCTCGGACGCGGTGGTGGAGCTCATGGACGTCATGCCCACCCTGCTCGACCTCGTGGGCGCCGAGGTGCCCGAGACCGTCGAGGGCTCCTCGCTCAGAGGCGAGATCACGGGCGAGAAGAGCCTCGAGCGCGCGTACCTCCACGGCGAGCACTCCGGAAGCCACGAGCAGTCCAACCAGTGGATCTTGACCAGGCACGACAAGTACGTCTGGTTCACCCAGACGGGCGTGGAGCGCTACTTCGACCTCGACGCCGACCCGCGCGAGGAGCACGACCTCGCCCGTGACCCGGCCCATGCCGAGCGCGTCGCGGAGCTCCGTGCCATACTCATAGACGAGCTGCGCGGTCGCGAGGAGGGCTACGTCGAGAACGACGGGCTCGTCGTGGGCAGGACGCCCAGGACCGTATTGGAGAGAGGCTAGGACGCCTGACGGCGTCGGGAGGAGAGGCGCATGGACCTCAGGCTGATAGGAATCATCGTGGTGGCGCTCTGCGTCATCTCGCTCGTCTACACCGAGGTCCAGAAGCGCCTCATCTTCTCGAGGTACGAGAAGCTCTTCGAGAAGGGCGACTTCGAGGGCTGCCTGCGGGTTCTCGACGGACCCGTCGCGAAGATCGTCTACCCGCGCTACAACCAGCTCTACATGCGCCTCAACGCGCAGATGTGCCTCGCGGACACGGATGCCTCGCGGCGCACCATCGACGAGATGCTCGAGCTGAACTCGAGCGACAAGCAGCGACTCGTGCTGCTCCTGCGCGCCTTCAACTTCTTCGTCGAGCAGGAGGACTACGAGCGCGCGGGCGAGCTGCTCGAGGAGCTGCGCGAGAAGGCCTCGCCCGAGCAGCTCGCCGGGTGCGAGCGCACCTACGCGATCTTCGCCGAGAAGAGCTCTGCCTACGTCGACCAGATGGAGGCGGAGCTCAAGGACGCCACGGGGGCGGAGCGCACCACGCTGCTCTACCTGCTCTCCGTCCAGTACGAGAACAAGGGTGACGTCAAGCGGGCGAACGAGTATCTCGAGCAGGTCAGAGACGTCTTCGAGGCCGCGGTCGGCCCCGATGCGGGCGCGGACGACGGGGGAAGGGGCTAGGCGGCTCCCGTCGTTCGCATTCCCGTCCTAAGGAGGGCTTCCATGCAGGTGCTCGTTCTTCTCGTCAGCTTCTTCGCATGCACCGTCGGCGCCATCTGCGGCATCGGCGGCGGCATCATCATCAAGCCGGTGCTCGACGCCACGGGCGTGGCGGACGTCGCCACGATCAACTTCCTCTCGGGCTGCACGGTGCTCTCGATGACGCTCTACTCCGTCCTCAAGGCAAAGCTCTCCGGGACCTCCACGATCGACCCCAAGACCGACACGCCGCTCGCCATCGGCGCCGCGGTGGGCGGCCTCGCGGGCAAGGAGCTCTTCTCCCTCGTGGCGGGGCTCTTCCCCGACCCCAACACGGCTGGCGCCGTGCAGGCGGGGGCGCTGCTGGTGATTACGCTGGGGACGCTCGTCTACACCATCTACAAGGAGAAGATCCCCACCCTTCAGGTGACGTCCGCCGCGGCGTGCCTCGCGATCGGCTTCGTCCTGGGCGTGTGCTCCTCGTTCCTCGGCATCGGAGGCGGCCCCATCAACCTGGTGGTGCTCTTCTACTTCTTCACCATGGCGACCAAGCGCGCCGCCTCGAGCTCGCTCTACATAATCCTGTTCTCCCAGGCCACGAGTACCGCGAGCTCCATCGTCACCGGGGGCTACGTGGGCGTGGACCTCGTGCTGCTGGCGGCGATGGTGGTCTGCGGCATCTTGGGCGGCATCGTGGGCCGCAAGGTCAACGCCAAGATCGACGACAAGACCGTGGACAAGCTCTTCATGGGCCTCATGGTGCTGATCATCCTCATCAACGCGTACAACATCTGGAAGTTCGCGCTGGCGTAGGCCGGACAAGACATATCTGACCTGCACTTTCTCTGAAGAGCAAAAGAAATAAAAAAGAGCAAAAGAAATAAAAAAGAGCAAAAGAAATAAACGGGCCTGCTGAACGGGTATCCTATGAGGCAAGAGAAAGGAGTCCCCGTGGTCAGGCAGGCCAATCCATTTACCCCGACGTTCGGGAAAGTCCCGGCGGTCCTTGCAGGTCGCGGCACGCTCATCCAGGAGATTGAATATGCCCTGGGCTCTGAGGGAAACGGGGACCCGAACCTCTGCAGCCTCTTCTCTGGGCCCCGGGGAGTTGGCAAGACCGCGCTGCTCTCATACCTTTCGGCGCGGTCCACTGAATATGGGTGGGTCGCTGCCAACGTGACGGCACGGCCCGGCATGCTTGAAGACGTTATCGAGCGTGCCATCGAGGCGGCGGACAGGTATGTGAGGGAGCGGCCGAAGGCCAGGGTCACTTCGGTGAGCGTTCCCGCGCTGTTTGGTGTGACCTGGGAATATCGCGACCCCTCATCGGGCAACTGGCGCACGAGGATGAACAAGCTTCTGGACAAGCTCGACGATCGGGGGATTGGCCTTCTGGTGACGATCGATGAGATTGACTCCTCGCTTGATGAGCTCATTGACTTCTCTGCCGTCTATCAGCATTTCGTCCGCGAGGACCGGCGGGTCGCCCTCTTCATGGCGGGGCTTCCCGGCAGCGTGTCCGCGCTCCTCTCTGACAAGTCGGCTTCGTTCCTGCGCCGTGCGGCGCACCATCGCCTTGGGCGAATTGATGACCACGACGTTCGAGACGCTTTCAGGGAGACGATCGAGGACGCGGGCAAGACCATCGAGGCGGCCGCCCTTGACGAGGTGGTGGCGGCGACGGATGGCTTCGCGTACATGATGCAGCTCGTTGGGTACCGAGCGTGGATGGCGGCAGGAGAGAGGAGCGAGGTCAGCCTCGCGGACGCGCGCAACGGGGCACGGCTCGCCCACGACGACTTCATCTCCGGGGTCATCAGGAAGACCTGCCAGGAGTTGTCAGACGGTGACCTCGCGTTTCTTGAGGCAATGCTTCCCGACGGTGGGGAGGCGAGCAGCATGTCTGACATTGCTCGCAGGATGGGAAAGACTCCGAGCTATGCGCGAGTGTACAGGGCACGTCTGCTCGAGCAGGGGGTCATCGCACAGGAGAGGCGTGGCTACGTCAGGTTTGACATGCCGCTCCTGCGTGAGTTCCTCATGGAGGAATAGCCGGTCGAGCGGGACGATTGGGGGGGCGAGAAGAACATGGTGGACGGACCGATTGAGCGCATGAGGGCACACCTCGGGAGCTTTACTCCGGCAGAGGAGGCTGCGGCGCGCTACTTCATTGACCACCCCTCCTCTGTCGTCAACAAGACCATCGCTGCCGTCGCCAGGGAGGCGGGCCTCACCTCGACCGGAATCATGCGCATGTGTCAGCGCATCGGGTACAGTGGCTACGCGGAGTTCCGCTTCTGCATGAACCGCCAGCGTCTCTCGCACGGGGCCGACACCGACGAGCGCGACGCGCTTTCCGCCGCCTCCAACCTCGCCGAGGCCTATGCCGCCTATCTCAGAAAGACGGTTGACGGCCTCGACCACGAGCAGCTCGCGCGCTTTGCCCGTCTCATCCTCGGTGCGCGGCGCATCAGCATCTGGGGCGCCAACCGAACCTACGAGAGCGTGAAGCAGCTCTCGCTGCGCCTGTTCCGCATCGGCATCTTCAACCAGACCACCTCCGACGAGCAGGTCATGGATGACATCTCCACCATCCTGGGACCCGGGGACCTCTGCATCGTCATGTCCATGAACGGGCGCGGTAGCAAGTCGTACGGCTCGCTTATGTCGTCACTCGTCGAGCGGGGGTGCGACGTTCTTCTCATCACCATGAACCCCAAGATTGGGCTTATCCGTCACGCGACAGAGTCCGTCGTCCTCCCTTGGATTAGCAACGACTATGCAGGGGGCTTCCTCGAGGATCAGATTGTCGTGTTCATGTATGTGGAGAGCCTGCTGAACGAGATTGCCAACCTCGTCGATGAGGAGCGCTGATAGGGTTCTCACGCGATTGGGCATAACGTAATCGATATTGTTATGCCGCTTACGGAGTGGATTGTGCCGCTCATTGGAATGAATTTCATTTTATAGACGGAATTAATTCCAAACACCCTAGGATGGGCTTCCCCAAGGCGCCGCGTACGCGCGACGGAAGGAGCTGGCGTGAACGTTCTCTACCTGCACACGCACGACACGGGTCGGGTCATCTCTCCCTACGGCTACGCCGTCGAGACCCCGCGCATCCAGGAGTTCTGCGAGGACGCGCTGCTGTTCCAGCATGCGTTCTGTGTGGCACCCACGTGCTCGCCGAGCCGCGCGGGCCTGCTCACGGGCACCTACCCGCACCAGAACGGCATGCTCGGCCTCGCCCAGCGCGGCTTTGAGATCGACGGCTCGCGCCATCTGGCCCGCCTGCTCTCGCACGAGGGCTTCCGAAGCGTGCTGTGCGGCGTGCAGCACGAGGTGGGCTACTACACCGACCACCAGCTCGCGCCCGAGGCCCTCGGCTACGACGAGGACATCACGACCGATGCCACGGGCTACATCGAGAAGGACCTCGTGGAGTGGGACCGCAAGAACGCCGAGCGCCTCGCCGAGTGGCTCTGCTCTTACGACGGCGACCAGCCGTTCTTCGTCTCCTACGGCCAGCACGCGACGCACCGCGCCTGGCCCGACGCCGAGCCGGGCGTCGAGGACTACGCCCAGCCTCCGGTGAACATCCCCAACAACGAGGTGACCCGCGCTGACTACGCCTGCTACAAGCGCAGCGTCGAGATGGCCGACGCCAACTACGGCCTGGTGCTCGACGCCCTGTGCGAGAGCGGACACTACGACGACACAATCGTGGTGCTCACGACCGACCACGGCCTGGCCTACCCCTTCGAGAAGTGCACGCTGCTCGACTCCGGCACCGGCGTCCTTCTCGCTATGCGCGTCCCCGGGTCGCGCGCCGAGGGTCGCAGTTTCGAGGGGCTGGTCTCCCATGTCGATGTGGTGCCCACCCTCCTGGACCTCCTGGGCATCGAGAAGCCCGACTACCTCGAGGGCCAGAGCCACGCTGGCATCTTCCGCGGCGAGAAGGACGAGGGCGACGAGGCCGTCTTCGCTGAGATCAACTTCCACACCTCCTACGAGCCCGTGCGCTCCGTGAGGACCAGGCGCTATAAGTACGTGCGCTTCTTTGACGAGGACTGGCTGCGCGTCAACCAGTCCAACATCGACGGCTCCCTCGTGAAGAACTACTACGAGGAGCACTTCGGCCTCGCCGACATCACCAAGGAGGCCGTGTGCCTCTATGACCTCGCCTACGACGTCTTCGAGACCAACAACGTAGCGGCCGACCCCCGCTACGCCGACGTCCTCGACGAGATGCGCTCCCGCTTGGATGACTTCATGCGGCGCACCAACGACCCGCTGCTCGAGGGTCCCATCGCGGTGCGCCCTGAGTGGAAGGTCAACCGTCGCGAGTGCGTGGCGGCCGGCTCCAAGGACCCCGCCGACTACGAGAGCCTTGGTGCGCACTTCTCGGTGCGCGAGCGAGGCATGGCATAGGCAACGTCGGCCCGCGCGCCCGCGCGGCCGTAACGGACACGAGAGAGGGAGGACCGCTTGAACGCAATCGTTTTGGTGGGCCACGGAGCGCTACCAGAGGCCATGAAGACCTCCGTGGAGATGATCGTGGGGGAGCGTGAGGACATACGCACCGTATGCCTCTCCCCGGACGACGGCAAGGAGGAGCTTGACCAGAAGCTCGCGGCGCTCGACGAGGAACTTGCCGGCTGCGAATCCGTTCGCGTCATCGCCGACCTGATGGGCGGCTCGCCCTGCAACGCCGCCCTCGAGCGCTACGCTGCTGACGAGCGCGTGAGCGTGGTCAGCGGCATGAACCTCGCCATGGTGATCTCCGCCGCCATGGAGGAGGCCGACGCGGCCGGCATGATCGCGACCGGCCACGAGGCCATCCACGACGTCAAGGCGCTCGCCGCGGGTACCGAGAGGCCCAACGCGCCCGTCCGCCGCGCCGCCGCGGTCGCCCCGCTCTCCGACGAGCCCCAGCAGATCGTGGGCGTGCGCGTCGACGCGCGCGGCATCCATGGCCAGGTCGCTACGGCCTGGGTGCCGCGGACGGGCGCGACGCGCATCGTCGTCATCGACGACGTTGCCGTGCGCGACGAGACCCAGAAGATGGCCCTTAAGATGGCCAAGCCCGCGGCCGTCAAGCTCTCGATCCTTTCCACCAAGAAGGCCGTCGAGCGCCTCTCCGACGAGCGCTCCTACCCCGGCGACCGCGTCCTGGTGGTGATGACCCGCATGGAGACCCTGGCGACCCTCGACGAGCTGGGCTACCACTTTGACCTCGTGGACCTAGGCAACGTTCCCAACCGTCCGGACACGACCACCTACGTCAAGTGCGTCAACCTCACCGACCGCGAGGCACAGATCGTCCGCGACCTCGCCGACAAGGGCACGGGCTTCACGGCACGACAGGTCCCGGCCGACCCCCAGATCGACTTTGTCGCAGTAGTCAACAAGTAGCAAGGAGGAAGCATGGAACTTTGGCAGGCGGCCCTCATCGGCCTGTTCGCGTACCTGGGACGTAACCAGGTGCCCTGGCTCTGCGGCACCACCGGCGGCTGGTACGGCATCGGCCGTCCCCTCGTCGCGGGTCTGATCTGCGGCGTCATCCTCGGCAACGTCGAGGCCGGCGTCCTGTGCGGCGTTGCCGTGCAGGCGATCTTCATCGGCCAGATCACCCCGGGCGGCGCGGTCCCCTCTGACCTCAACCTCGCGGCCTACATCGGCATCCCGCTCGCCATCGTCGCGGGCGGCAGCTCAGAGATGGCCGTCGCCCTGGCCATCCCCGTGGGCGCCCTCGGCGTGGCCCTGCACAACTTCACGATGACGTTCAACGCCATCTGGCCCCACCGCGCCGACAAGTGCGCCGCCAATGGCGACGCCCGCGGCATCCGCATCGCCAACCTCTGCGGCCAGCTCATCGAGTTCGCCGAGCGCTTCTTCATCGTGACCCTGGCGTGCTACCTCGGCTCCGGCTTCGCCGAGGGCCTGTTCGCGGCGCTCCCGCAGGTCGTCATCGACTGGCTCGCCATCGGCGGCAAGATGCTGCCCGCCCTGGGCTTTGCCATCCTGCTCAACCAGATCGTCCAGGAGAAGTGGATGATCTGCCTGTTCATCCTGGGCTGGGTCCTCGTCTCGTCCTTCTCGCTGACCACGACCTCGCTGGTGTTCATCGCCCTGGCGTTTGCCCTCATCTACGTGATGGCGCGCTACAGCGGCAAGGGCGGCCAGGCGGGCCCCGCGCTCGAGGCCGCGGCCATCTATGAGGACGAAGACGGCAACTATGAGGAGCGATAACATGACCACGCAGACTCACACCGGCGCCGAGGGCGCCAAGCACGAGGTTCGCCTCAGCAGGCACGACGTCTCGAAGGCAGCCTGGCGCTGGGCCTTCTTCTGCCTCGCCTCGCAGAACTACGAGCGCATGATGGGCACGCCGTTCTGTCACAGTCTCTCTGGCTCCCTCGAGAAGCTCTACGAGGGCGACAAGGAGGGCCTGTCCCACGCGCTGCAGCGCAACATGACTTTCTTCAACACCGAGCCGCAGCTCGGCGCCATCATCCCGGGCATCTGCCTGGCCCTCGAGGAGGAGAAGGCCAACGACCCCGACTTCGACGAGGAGGTCATCGCCAGCACCAAGAACGCCCTGATGGGCCCGTTCGCCGGCATCGGCGACTCCATCCTCGTGGGCACGATCAACCCGATCCTGCTCTCCATTGGCATCGGCCTGTCCACCGGCGGTAACCCGCTCGGCCCGATTGTGTTTCTCGCCCTGTGGTGCGGCATCGTCATCCCGCTGAAGTACTTCCTCTTCGTCAAGGGTTACGATCTCGGTGCCGACGCCGTCAAGCTGCTCACCAACGTTGAGCTCAAGGACAAGATCACCACGGCTCTCACCATCGTGGGCCTGATCGTCATCGGCGGCGTGGCTGCAACGACCATCAAGGCTCCCATCGCCTTTGCCTACGCCTCCGGTGACATGACTATCAACCTCCAGGAGATCTTCGACAAGATCATGCCCAACCTGGTGCCGCTCGTAATCGCCCTGGTGAGCTACCTGCTCGTCTCCAAGAAGGGCTGGTCCGCCAACAAGCTGATCGTGGCCATCCTGGTCTTTGCCGCGGTCATGGTCGTGACCGGAATTATGTAGGTGCTGCGATGGACTACCAGAGCTACATCACCGATCTGCACCTCAACCTCCACCCCGGCCAGATCGACGAGCTGGATAGGTGGTTCGAGCACTGCGAGCGCGTGAGCGACTTCTTCACGCTCGCCTACTACCCGTACCAGATGGTGGAGCTTCCCGGCGGCTTTGGCACCGAGCGGGAGATGGATCGCGACCTCATGCGCGAGCAGTGGGAGCATATCCTGGCGTTTCTCGCCGAGCGCGAGAAGAGCGACGGCTTTTTGTGCTTCCCCGGCTTCGAGTGGCAGGGTACCGGCGAGGACGGCGACCACAACGTCTACTTCAAGACGTCGGGTCAGATCGAGCTCCCGCCGCGCTACCAGGACCTCGTCGAGACCTACCGCGGCCAGGACGTGATCGGCATCCCGCATCACCTGGCGTACTCGCGGGGCAACAGGGGCAAGAACTGGGACACCCACGACGAGTCCTTCTCGCCCGTGGCCGAGGTCTTCTCGCACCACGGCAGCTCCGAGCGTGATATGACGTCGCTCGCCATGGAGCGCCACATCCACATGGGCCCGCGCGTGGACGAGACGAGCGTGGTCGCAGGCCTCAAGCGCGGCAAGCACTTCGGCCTGATCTGCTCTGGCGACAACCACGAGGTCCCGGCCATGGTCAAGTACGGTCGCGCAGGCGTCTGGGCGAGCGACTACTCCAAGGATGCCCTCTGGGACGCGCTCACGTCGCGTCGCACCTTCGGCTTCACCGGGTCGCGCATCGACCTGTGGTGCGAGGCTGAGGGCCACCCGCTGGGCTCGGTCTTTACGACTGCGTCCGACGAGGTCGAGCTCAGGGTTCGCGCTCGCGCAAACTCCAAGGTCGAGCGAATCGAGCTCTATCGGGACGGAGACCTCGACGACGTGCACGTGGTCCGATGGCGTGCGCCCGAGGCGAGCGAGGACGGGACCGTCCGGTTCAAGTTCCGCGTGGAGTTTGGCTGGGGCCCCAACGTCAGGTACTTCCCCGAGGCCACCGAGCGGGTGTGGGAGGGGACGCTCTCCACGACGGGGTCGGTCGTCTCCGTGGAGCCGGTCTTCAGCAGCTTTGACAACCGCTTCCACGTTGTGGACGAGAAGACCGTGAGCTTTGTCGCCAAGTCGCAGAAGGTGGGCGGCACGCACTGGGTGCGCGACAGCTCCATGCGCACCGAGGGCTACGTCTTCGAGGTCGAGGCGCCGCTCGACGGCACCGTGACCATGGAGGTCTGCGGAGAGCGCTTCGTCTGGCCGGTTGAGAAGATCCTCGCGGGCAGCTTCCTCGAGGTCTTTGAGGATGAGGCCAAGGAGCTCATCGCCAGGGCGGCGGGAATCGAGGAGTACTACCGCAGCGACGCGTGGTATCACAACGCCTACAAGGTGAAGGTGTGCCAGGGCTTCGCCTCGGACCTCTATGAGGTGGAGGATTCCTTTGCGGTCCGACCTGGTCCCGAGGAGACGAGCTGGTTCGTGAAGCTCGTCCAGGCGGACGGTCAGACGGCCTGGGCCTCACCGATCTGGATCTCCCGCGCGTAGGCGCGCGGAGCCTCCGCTCCTCCTTGCTGCGGCGGGGCGTCCCCCAGCGGACGCCCCGCCGCCTTTCTAACGGTTTCGTCATGTTGCCTGCGGCATGCCAGCTGCGGCGCGTTGCCGGGTATCATGGTCAAAAGGGCGGACGGAGGTGACGATGCGGCTGCGCGGCGAGGGACGGAGACGCACGAGGCGGCGGCGGAGCCTGCTGTTCGTCCTGCTTGTCACGGTCGTCCTTCTCGACAGCGCGACGCTGGCCGGGGCAGCGGTGCTGCACGCGCGCCGCATCGAGCAGGCAACGGGAGCAAACGCGGTCATCGCGCCGGAGGTCAGCGCGGTGGAGCGGCCTCCCTCGTTCACGACGGACATCGAGTACGCCGCGCTGTTCTCGGGCGACGGCCATCAGGTCTCCTCACAGGTCACTTGGGACGACGAGTGGTTCTTCCAGGACCCGACGGCCTACAATGCCGAGCTCGCGCACACCTGCGCGGTCCTTTCCGCCGTCGCCAATGCCGAGAGCGCTTACTACCAGCAGGGCTCGAGCGTGCCCGCCTTCGCGGAGAACGCGTTTGCGAGCCTGGGCTTCGACGAGGTGTCGACGGCTTCCTACCGGTATCGCAGCGAGGTGCTCGACGAGCTGAGGGGGCTTCTCGACGGAACGGACGTCGTTGCCTACACGCTCGCCACGAAGCGCCTGCGCTCGCGGGAGACCGGGGCCGAGAAGGAGCTCTGCGTCGTGGTGGTGCGCGGGTCGTATGGGTCTGAGTGGCTCTCCAACATCCGGATCGAGGGCACCTCGGACGTGGCGCGCGAGCTGGGAGATGCCGACCATCTGGGCTTCACGCTCGCCGCCGCCGAGATCGTCCTCGACCTCGAGGAGCGTGCCGCCGCGGTGGACCCCGGGGTGGAGCGGAGCTACCTCTTCTGTGGACACAGCCGCGGTGGTGCCGTGGCCAACCTCCTCGCGAGCTACGCGGACGGGGCCTCGGGGGCGCACGGTGCGATTCCCTCCGCCGGGGACGTGCGCGCGTATACCTTTGCCACCCCCAACTGCACCTCGGCGGAAGACGCGCGTGACGCCACCTACGACAACGTCTTCAACGTGCTCAATCCCTCCGACCTGGTTCCCCAGCTGCCGCTCGCGGAGTGGGGCTACCGCCGGTACGGTCAGGACGTGTGGCTTCCCGCCGAGGGCCAGACGGCCTTCGACCGGTCGTATGACGCCATGCGCGACTCGTACGAGCGCAGCATGGGGACGGAGTGCCCCTACGACCCCTCGGACCGGGAGACGGTGGACGGGATGCTGGGCGAGCTGGGGAGCGAGGTGTCGAGCTTCGACGAGCTCACGTCCCCTGCCGGCCTGCTCACGCTGACCCGTCTCTGCCTTGGCGTCGACGCGGGGCGCCTCCTTGCCAGTCACTATCCCAACACCTATATTGCCTGGCTCGATGTCGTGGACGCCTCCGCCCTGACATTCGTATAGCGCGTGACGCCCAGATCGGAGCGGCGCTCGGCGGCCGTTCGATGCAATCAGGGGGATAGTGCGAAAAAGTCGGACATGCCTCTGCAGTCAGGGGGATAGTGCGAAGGGTTTTTCGCCTCCGTCTGAGCAGCGCCTCTCAAAACATCTGCGTTTATGTGAAATCAAATCATAATTTGGGGCTCGTAGAGAAGGAAATCGGCAGAAATGGCTTCGCACTATCCCCCTGATTGCAGAGACTGGCTCGAAAGTTTCACACTATCGGGACAATTGCACATAGGGGTATGCCGCTTGCCCGGGCTGTGCTACCATGTCACGCTAGGCGATGACGGAGAGGTCTGGGCGTCGCGTTGCCAGCGGACAAGAGATGGGGGTCACCGGCTGAGAGCCCCCTCCAAGGCAGAGGCCCGGAGTTCACTCCACCAGCCGCGACCTGAACGGTCGTGCGGCGTGCAAAGGGGACAGTCACTTTTGCACGCTCGGGCGGTCACGCACGGAACGTGCAAAAGTGACTGTCCCCTTTGCACACTCAGTAGGGAAGCCGGGGGTCCCACGGCACGGGGCAGAAGAGCGGGCGCTCGGGGGAGACAACCCGACGCGCCAACCGAGGTGGTACCGCGGATCATTCCGTCCTTGGGCAGCAGCACGGCTGCCGAGGGGCGGTTTTTTAGTAGAGAAGGGATTGTACGATGTCGATGTCCGACGACCTCAAGGCGATCGAGGCCCAGTTCCAGGAGGGCCTGGCCGCCGCCGAGACCATGGAGGCTCTCGAGGCCCTGCGCGTGAGCTACCTGGGCAAGAAGGGCCAGCTCACGGCCATCATGCGTTCGATGGGCAAGGTGCCGCCCGAGGAGCGCCCGGCCATGGGCCAGCTCGCCAACACCGTCCGCGCCACCGTGGACGCCGCGCTCAAGGCGCGCAAGGAGGAGCTCTCCGCCGCGCTCCTGGAGCAGAAGATGGCCGCCGACGCCGTTGACGTCACGCTGCCGGGACGCCGCCTCTCCCAGGGCACCCAGCACCTCATCAGCCAGATCCGCGAGGAGATCGAGGACATCTTCGTGGGGCTCGGCTACACCGTCGAGGACGGTCCCTACGTGGAGAGCACCTGGTACAACTTCACCGCGCTCAACGCGCCGGAGGACCACCCCAGCCGTTCCGCCAAGGACACCTTCTACGTGGTGGACAACGCGCCGGGCACGATGCTCCACGCCGAGGAGACCAACGTCCAGGGCGAGTCCGACATCCTGCTGCGCACCCAGACCTCCGGCGTCCAGGTGCACGTTATGGAGAACAAGAAGCCGCCCATCTACATGATCTGCCCGGGCACCGTCTTCCGCCCGGATACCGCCGACGCTAACCACCTGCCGCAGTTCACGCAGGTGGAGGGCCTCGTCGTGGACGAGGGCATCACCTTTGGCGACCTCAAGGGCACGCTTGACTACTTCACGCGCGAGATCTTTGGCAAGGACCGCGCCACGCGCTACCGCCCGCACTTCTTCCCGTTCACCGAGCCCAGCTGCGAGGTCGACGTCTCCTGCGGCGTCTGCGGCGGCAAGGGCTGCCGCTTCTGCAAGAACACCGGCTGGCTTGAGATCCTGGGCGCCGGCATGGTGGACCCCAACGTCTTCGAGTTCTGCGGCATCGATCCCGAGAAGTACACCGGATTCGCCTTCGGCATCGGCGTCGAGCGCGTGGCGGCCCTTCGCTACGACCTGCCCGACCTGCGCATGCTGATGACCGGCGACATGCGCTTCCTCCGTCAGTTCTAACGCGCCACTGGCGTCAGATTTATTTGGCATGCCAAATAAACCTGACGCCAGTGGCATGCAGAACTAACGGAAACATGTTTCGAATCGCGCGAGAAGGAGAAAAGAAATGCGCGTCTCATATGAGTGGCTCAAGAGCATGGTCGACGTGCCGGCGGACCCCGCCGAGCTCGTGGCCGAGTTCACCCGCACCGGCACCGAGGTCGAGGCCACAGAAAAGGTCGGCGCCAACCTCGAGCACGTGGTCACGGCCCAGGTCGTGAGCAAGAAGCCCCACCCCGACTCGGACCACATGTGGCTCTGCCAGGTCTCCGTGGGCGACAAGAACGTGGACGAGAACGGCAATCCCGTGCCCCTGCAGATCGTCTGCGGCGCCCAGAACTTCAACGAGGGTGACCACATCGTGACCGCCATGATCGGCGCGGTGCTGCCCGGCGACTTCAAGATCAAGAAGAGCAAGCTGCGCGGCGTCGAGTCCTGCGGCATGAACTGCTCGGCCCGCGAGCTGGGTCTCGGCAACGACCACGAGGGCATCATGATCCTGCCCGAGGACGCGCCGGTGGGCATGGACTTCACCGACTACCTCGGCATGTCCGACACCGTGATCGACTGCGAGATCACGCCCAACCGCCCCGACTGCCTCTCCATGACCGGCATCGCCACCGAGGTCGCGGCCATCCTCGACGAGGACACCCACATCGAGCTGCCCGCCGTGAAGGCCGAACAGGGCCCGAACGCCGCCGACCTCGTCGACGTGACGATCGACGACCCCGAGCTCTGCCCACGCTACACCGCGCGCGTGGTGCGCAACGTGAAGATCGGCCCCTCGCCCGAGTGGCTCGCCCAGCGCGTGGCCGCCGCCGGCGGACGCTCGATCAACAACGTCGTGGACGTGACCAACTACGTGATGTACCTCACGGGCCAGCCGCTCCACGCCTTCGACCTGGGCAAGCTCACCGAGCGCGACGGCAAGCGCCACATCGTGGTGCGCGCCGCCCACGACGGCGAGAAGCTCGTGACGCTCGACGGCCAGGAGTGCGAGCTCACGCACGACATGTGCCTCATCACCGACGACGGCGCGACCCCGATCGCGCTCGCCGGCGTCATGGGCGGCCTCGACTCCGAGATCACGGAGGAGACCGTCGACGTCCTTCTCGAGAGCGCGAACTTCTCGAGCGGCCACACGTCGCGCACCTCGCGCAACCTCGACCTCATGAGCGAGGCCTCCATCCGCTACGAGCGTCAGGTCGACGGCTCCAACTGCGCCAACGTGGCCGAGATCGCGGCCGCGCTCTTCGAGGAGTGCTGCGGCGCCGAGGTCTGCCCGGGCATCGTGGACGTCTACCCCGGAGAGGCGGACGATGCCCCGGCGCGCATCGAGTTCCGCCCGTATCGCGCCCGCGCGCTTGCCGGCGCCCCCATCACCAACTCGTTCATGATGTCCCGCCTCGAGCGCCTCGGCTGCACGGTCGAGAAGAACGACATCGAGCACTACGTCGTGACCGCCCCCACCAACCGGCCTGACCTCACCCGCGAGGTCGACCTCATCGAGGAGGTCGTGCGCCTCTGGGGCGAGGGCGACATCGAGGCCACGCTGCCCGCCGCCAAGAACCACGCCGGCGGCCTCACCGTCGAGCAGCGCCGCGTTCGCAAGATCGGCCAGGTCCTGCGCTCCTGCGGCCTCTCGGAGACCTCCACGTACAACTTCGCCGCGCCGGACGACCTCGCCCGTCTGAGCATCCCCGAGACCGGCCGCGGCGTGCCCGTGAAGATCATCCGCCCGCTCGTGGCCGAGCAGTCCGAGATGCGCCGCTCCATGCTGCCGGGGCTGCTCCGCTCCGTGGCGTACAACCTCGACCACGGCGTCGCCAACGTCGCGCTCTACGAGATCGGCCGCGTCTTCTTCGGACACGAGAGCCGGAGCCTCCCCGACGAGCCGAGCTACGTCTGCGGCGTCATGGCCGGCAAGCGCGCCGACGACGCGTGGAACCAGCACTTTGACGAGTACGACTTCTTCGACGCCAAGGGCGTGGTCGAGGAGCTGCTCGACGCCCTGCGCCTCACGAAGGTCCGCTTCAAGGTCGCCGACCCCGAGCAGTACCCGTGGCTCCAGCCCGGGCGCGCCGCCGAGGTCACGGCTGGCGGCGGCCAGGTCATCGGCTGGGTGGGCAACGTCCACCCGCGCGGCCTCAAGGCCATGGGCGTGGACGCGCCCGTGGTGGCCTTCGAGCTCTCCCAGGCGGCGCTGCTGCGCCTCGCGGCGGACCAGCTGCCCTACGAGGACGTGCCCACGCTGCCCGGCGTGGACGTGGACCTCGCCATCGTCGTGGACGAGTCGGTGACCTGCGAGACCCTCATGCAGCGCATCTCCTCGGCCGGCGGCAAGCTGCTCGCTGACGTCCGCCTCTTCGACGTCTACCGCGATGACGAGCGCGTGGGCAAGGGCAAGAAGTCCATGGCCTTCTCGCTCACCTACCGCGCGGCCGACCGCACCCTCACCTCCGACGAGGTGGAGAAGGCCCACTCCAAGCTCGTGACCAAGGTCTGCAAGTCCACCGGCGGCGAGGTCCGCAGCTAGCCTGACAAAGGGGACGGGTTTATCTGTCATGACGGCGGCCGGGCGCGATCGCGTCCGGCCGCGCCGCGTTAGGGTTACACTGTCTGGGTGACGCTGTTGCAAGGAGGGACCATGTTCTGCTCAAACTGCGGCGCCGAGATTTCCGACGGCGCGAAGTTCTGCGACTCGTGCGGCGCCCCCGTCAGCACGGGCGATGCCGACAAGACCGCCGCCGTCCCCCCGGCTGCGCCCGCCCCTCCCGTCCCCTCCACGCCTTCTCAGCCCGGCGGGGCGCGCCCGCACGGCAGCTCCGTCGTGGCCGTCGTCATGTCCGTGGTCGCGCTCGTCGCGGTGGTCGCGCTCGTCGTCGTGGTGGCGAACCCCTTCGGCGGCCCGCGGGACGAGCCGGCTCAGAGCGTCCAGGAGCAGCCTGCGGATGACTCAGCCCCCGCGGAGGAGGCCGAGGCCTCTGATGAGGAGGCCGAGAAGGACGAGGCGGCCGAAGCGGGGAAGGCCGAATCGGAGGAGGATGCGAGCGCCGACGACGCGTCGGGGGATGCCGCCGGCACGCAGCAGAACAACGTGGTCGTGGTGGTCGAGGGCAACGACCGAGCGCCCGCCCCGCCCGCATCGACGGTCGTGCACGTGAACGACGACTACATCCTCCCGTACAGCGCCACGTACGAGTACTCGACGAGCGAGATCTCCCACCTGAGCGACTGGGAGCTCTACCTCGCGAGAAACGAGATCTATGCCCGCCATGGCCGCGAGTTCAGAAACGACGACCTCGTTCGCTACTTCAGCGACAAGTCCTGGTACACCCCGACCTACTCGCCTGACGACTTCGACGCCCGCTCCGGCTCGATCCTGAGCTACACCGAGCAGCGCAACGCCGCGACGATTCTCGAGCTCGAGCAGGCGCGCGGGTCTGCGTACATCTAGCCCCGGAGGGCATCCATGCCAAGCTGGAACATCCACACCGCGCACGTCGAGCGGCTCCTCCGGGAGGAGGGCGCCGAGTCGCTGGGCGTCCGCGACGCCAACGCGTTTCTCCTGGGCAACCTCGCCCCGGACATCTACGTGGGCTACATGGTCCCCGACACCACGTACCGCATCGACTACAAGCTCACTCACCAGGCCCTGCGCGAGCACATCCCCCTGCCCAGCTATGACGAGTTCTGGAACTTCTACGTGGCGCGCCAGGAGCAGGTGAGCGACCTCACGCTCGGCGCGTGGGCACATCTCGTGACCGACCACGTCTACAACGCCCATACGCGTCGCTATCTGGAGCTCATCGGGGTGAAGCCCGGCGAGCGGGCGCGCATCGGCAAGCAGGCGGACTTCGCGCTCTTTGGCCGCACGCTCGACATCTCGATGGTCCCGAGCGTCGACGAGGCCCTTCTCGCCCAGTGCGCCGCGTTTCCTCCGTACTCGATTCTCGAGCGCGACGCGCGCGCCGCGGCCGACGTCGCACGGCGCATCGTCGAGAAGAACCGCGATGAGCACGTGAGCGGCGTGCCCGTCTACCAGCTGCTCAGTGCCGAGTTCTTCGAAACGGCCCGCCAGGAGGCGCATGACACCATCGTGCGCGGCCTGCGCTCGTTTGCCGGCCACCGAGGCTAGCCCCGGCACAAGGGAGGCGCGTCCCCCGCGCGGCCCTTCTCGCACCTTCGCAGGTGACGAGAAGGACGTGACGCAGGGGGCGCGCCTGAGGGGGCGTGTGACGTCGCCCTAGCGGCGTCCGAGCGTGCGGAACATGAGCTGCTTGTAGGACTCCACCCCGGGCTGGTCGAAGGGGTTGACGCCGAGCAGGCTCGCCGAGAGGTAGCACGAGAACATGAGGAAGTAGAAGAGCCTTCCCAGATGCTCGGCATCCAGACGGTCGAGCTCAAGAGTGGGGCAGGGGAGTGCCGATGCGTGCGCGGCGCGCGTGGCCGCAAAGCTCGCCTTGTTGACGTCCCAGAAGTCGACACCGTCAAGGTACCCAAAGCGGTCGTCGATGTCCGAGCCCCCCAGGACGAGGGAGTCTCCCTCGCCGGGTTCGAGCACGTCGAGGAAGGTCTCCATGACCTGGGGCGTGCCGTCCTGCACGTACTGGCCCAGGCTGTGAAGCTCCTCGGAGTACTCGGCCGAGGCTGGGAAAAGGCCGCGACCGTCCTTGCCCTCGCTCTCGCCAAAGAGCTGCTCGTACCACTTGGAGAGCCAGCGGAAGCGAGGCTCGAAGAAGCTCAGGAGCTCCACGCGCAGCCCCGCGTCCCAAGCGAGCCTGCGGATGAGCGCGTAGCGCCAGGCGGCGTTTGCCAGGGGGTCCTCCGTGCCGTCGCGCAGGAGGGCCTCCTCGGCGCGAGCGCCGGCCACGAGGGCCCGGACATCGGCGCCAGCGAAGGCGAGGGGCAGGAGATGCACCTCGGTGAGCGCCGTGTAGCGTCCGCCCACGGGCTCGGGGAAGGTCGTGAACGTATAGCCGTGGTCGTGGCAGAGCCTCTCGAGGTGGGAGTCCGGCGTGCCGCAGCAGACGATGCGCGATGCCGCGTTCTTCTCGCCATGCCGTTCGACGAGCCACTGACGCAGCAGCCGGAAGGATGACCCAGGCTCCAGCGTCTCGAAGTTCTTGGCCACGCAGTCGATGACGACCTCGTGGCCCTCGAGGTCGTCCAGGACGCGCCGAAGCTCAAAGGCGGAGAGGGTGTTGCCCGCGTAGACCACGCGGTGCGTCCCGTCGAGCGAGCCGCCGCGCGCGCCCAGCGCGCAGAGCGCGGCGCGCGCGGCGTTGTTTGAGCCGCCGACGCCGATAAGGACGAAGGTGTCCGCGCGTTCTCGCAGCTGCGCGGCAAGGCTCTCGACCCGGGCGATCTTCTCGTCCGAGGCCCAGTCGTCCACGTGGAGCCAGCCGAGGGAGCCGGCGTGGCGCCCCTCGCCTGCCTGGCAGCGCGCGAGCACGTCAGCGTGCGTTGCCGAGGCCCGGGCGACCTCGTCGGAGGTCACCCGGGCGCCGAGGTATGTCTCGTTAAGCCGAAGCATCCGTCGCGCCTAGCAGCCGCAGGGGTGCGCGGGGGCGTCGTCGCGGAAGTGGCTGTTCTGGGACGGGTCCTTCATGCAGAGGTGCGGCACGGCGCGGTTGTAGGCGTGCGGCAGCGCCAGGATGTTGGGGTTGCCGTCGGTGAACTTGCGGGTGGCGTCCGCGATGGCCTCCTCGAAGGTCGGGCGGGTCTTGAGGCCCATGGTGCGGGCGATGCCGGGCTTCTGCGCGCCCACGATGTAGGTGGCGCTGAGGTACTTCTCGGCAAGGTTTCCGCAGGTCATCATGCTGAAGCCGTGGAACGGGTGGAAAGCGTTGGCAAAGCGGTACTTGCGGATGTACTCCTCGTTGGTGGCGAAGTACTCGCCGTACTTGATCATCTCGTCGAGGGTGTTCATCTTGTCGGACTGCCAGAGCTCCCACTGCTCGCGCAGGTAGGGCCAGCGCTCGTCGTGGAACCAGCCGTTGCAGTAGCTGGCGATGACAAAGACGCAGTGGTCGGATAGGATGCGCTTGTGGCGGATGACCTGGGCGGAGACGGCCTGCATCATCTGGATGGGGTTGGTGCCCATGCCGTCGCCGTAGTGGAAGTTGGTGGGCATGCCCATGACCACGATGTCGTACTTCTTCTCGGCCCAGTGCACGTAGGTGCGCTTGTCGGCGAGCTTCCAGGAGACGGGCTGCATCTCGGCGGCGTATCCGGAGAAGATGGCGATCTGGCGGCTCCAGGTGTCGAGCACGGCGTCGCAGCAGAAGAACTTCTTGCCCATCTTCTCTTCCATGAACATGCCCTGCTGGTCGAACTTGTCGCGCATGAGGGAGGAGGTGGAGACGGGGACGAAGTCCGGGCGGCTCATGACGCGCGGCACGTGGTGCGCGCTGATGGAGCGCCAGTGGGTGATGCCGGTGGCGCAGTGCTTGTAGCCGCCCGAGTAGCCGCCGTAGGGGTTGCCCTGCGTGTGGCCGATGAGGATGGCGATGTCGGCGTCGTAGACGTACTTGTTCATGATCACGTGGTCGCCCTGCGGGGTGAAGCCGAGGTCGACGAGGTGGTCGTAGTCCTCGGAGTCGTGGCTCGTGATCTGGCCCGTGCCCTCGAACTCGTTGTAGAGGTCCTCGCCCAGGATGAGCTTGGCCTCGGCGGTGGAGGTGCGGGGGTGCAGGCCGTTGGAGAAGAGCAGGAGCACGTCGTCGTGGGAGACGCCGTTGGCGAAGAGCTCGTCGAGGCAGGCGCGGATGGCCACCTTGCGGTGCGCGGTGGGCTGCGTGCCGCCCTTCACGATGTCGGGGATGACGATGACGACCTTGGCGCCGGGGTGCGCGAGGTCGGCGAGCGGCTCCATGCCGATGGGGTTGCGGATGCTCTCGAGCGTGGCGCTGTAGAGGCTGTCCCAGTCCTGCGGCAGGCACTCGGGGTCCTTGACGGTCTCGCCGGTGATGAAGACGTCGGTGCTGTCGGGCAGCTCGGCCCCGAGCATGCCGTTGCCGTACTCAAAGTCCAGATGCATGAGGTTTCCTTTCTGTGGGACGGACGTGAGGGGGCGTGCAAAAGTGACTGTCCCTTTTGCACGTCACTTGAGGTAGAGGTCGACGATCTGGGCGTACTCCTCGGGGTAGAAGCCGATCTCGCCGGTGAAGCGCGTGAGGGCGATGAGGCCGCCGTCGATCTCGGGGATGCTGGCGAGCATCTCGGCGTTGTCGGCCTTGAGGCCGCCGCCGTAGACCACGTCGACGCCGGGGACGACGCCCTTGATGAGGCGGGCGACCTTGGTGATGTAGGGCGCGTCGGCGGGCGTCTTGCCGGGGCCGATGCTCCAGACGGGCTCGTAGGCAATGCGCACGCCGGAGAGGTCGGCGCCCTCGAGGCCTTGGGTCACCTGCGCGGTGAGGACGGCCTCCCAGTCGTCGGCCTCCTCCTCGCGCTCGCCCATGCAGAAGAGCACCTTGAGGCCGGCTGCCTGGGCGGCGCGGACCTCGCGGGAGAGGATGCGGCTCACGGCGGCCTCGACGTCGGCCGGGTCCGCCCCGACCTCGCCCAGGATTGCGCGGAGGTTCATGCGCTCCTCGCAGTGGCCGATGAGGGCCCACCCGCAGCCGAGCTGGGCGACGGAGTTGCCGGTGCGCAGCGTGGTGAAGGCGCCGAAGTTGCCGCCCGGGGCGGTGTCGGCCACGTGGACGCCCTGGCAGCCAATCCCGAGGGGGCTGCCCTCGGCGCCGGCACAGGCGCCCACGAGGTGCGCCTCCGGGAGAAACGCCGCAAACTCCGCGACGTCGGCGTACTTCTCGGCAACGCCCCTGATGGACGAGGCGACGGTCCCGCCCCAGCGCGCGGGCTCGGCGAGGCGGTTGACGCCGCCGAGCTCGGGGGTGATGTCAAAGCGCTTGAGGTTGAGGAAGATGTGCTTCATGAAGGCTCCAATCTCTTTGCTTCCTGTCCGTCCCGCGTCACACGAAGCTCGCGAAGCGGGGGAGGGCAGGGCCCAGCAGCGGGCGGCACCAGCTGCGGAACGCGTCGGTCACGCCGTTGCCGCGCTCGTTTATGTACTCGTCGGGCATCGTGCGCTCGTCGAGCATCACCTGCTCGATGGGGATGCGGATGAGGCGCGCCTCGTAGGGCTCGCTGGATACGCGCTCGATGCCCACCATCTTGCCGGAGTCGCCCTCGAGCACGGCGCGGGTGGCCTCGCGCCCGCAGTCGATGGCCTCCTCGCGGTCGACGGGGCTCTGCCAGGCGATGGAGGCGCGGCCGATGAGGCCGGGCTTCTCGGAGCGCGCCTTGTAGCCCAGCTCGGAGATCACGAGCTTGGCGAGGTGCGCGGAGACGTCGCCGAAGTACGTTGCCCTGCCCACAGTCATGAGGGGCGGGGCGACGGGGGTCCCGTCGGCCGTGTGCAGGCCCTCGCTCACCACCACGACGCCCGAGCCCTTCTCGTCGATGAGGCGTTGGGCGTCATCGAGGAAGGCGCGCTCGTCGAAGTCGCGCTCGGGCAGGTAGATGAGGTCGGGGCCGCCGGTGCCGGACTCGTCGGCAAAGCAGCTCGCGGCCGTGACCCAGCCGGCGTTTCTGCCCATGGCCTCCACGATGACGATGTGGATGGGAAGCCCGCGCACGTCGCAGCAGATGGCCGACGTCGTCGCCGCCATGTAGCGCGCGGCGCTCGCGAAGCCGGGCGCGTGGTCGGTCACCGCGATGTCGTTGTCCATGGTCTTGGGGATGCCCACCACGTCGATGGGCACGCCCTCCTCATGGCAGGCGCGCCAGATCTTGCCGCAGGTGTCCATCGTCCCGTTGCCGCCGGTGCAGAGGAGCCAGCGGATGCCCTGGCGGTCGAGCGCGTGCGCGAGCTCGCGGTAGTCCCCGTCCTCGAGGGGCTTGCGGCTCGTGCCGATGGCCGAGGAGGGCGAGAAGGGCAGCAGGTCGAGCTTCTCGCGCGGCGCCTGGCCAAAGTCGACGAGACTGCCGTCGGTGATGCCGCCCACGCCGCCGAGCGCGCCGAGCACCCGCCCGACGCCCGGCGTGTTCAGGGCCTCGTCGACGGCGCCGTAGAGCGACGCGTTGATGACCGCGGTGGGGCCGCCGCCGTGGACGACGAGCAGGCCGTCTGCCGCCATGGCTAGATCCCCGCCTTCTCGTAGCGCTCGGCCATCTCCTCGAGCGTGACGAGCTCGGTGTCGGGCGCGTGGCCATAGCTGCCGAACTCGACGATGAGGGTGGCCACGGCCTCCTTCACGCCGGCCTCGATGACCTCGACCAGAGCCGCGCGGTCGTCGTCCTCAACCACGCCGTACATGACGGTGTCGTAGACGGCGGGGAGGAAGACGCGCGGATCCGGGTTCTCGGGGTGCTCCTTGAGCAGCTGGTAGACGCCGCCGATCGACGGGCTCTCCTGGAGCTCCGGGCGCCTGGCGAAGAGCTCGCGCATGTTGCGGGTCACCGCGAGGCGGATGTCGGTGTCCACGTTGATCTTGTTGATGCCGGCGGGGATTGCGGCCTTGAGCTCGTCGAGGCTGATGCCGTAGGCGTTCTGGATGTTGCCGCCGAGGGCGTTGATCTCACGCACGATGTAGGCGGGGACGGTCGAGGAGCCGTGGCTCACGAGCGCGCAGTCGAGCCCCTCGTGGGCGAGGCACTCGCGGATGGCGATGGGGATCTCGCGGCGGAGCTTGACGTCCTTGCCCTTGGAGGGGCCGTGCATGGTGCCGTAGCTGATGGCGAGCGCGTCGACCTTGGTGTTGCGGACGAACTCGACCGCGGTGAGCGGGTTGGTGTAGGTGCTCGACGCGGCGAAGACGTGGTCCTCGACGCCGGCAAGCACGCCGAGCTCGCCCTCGACGGAGACGCCGCGCGGGTGCGCGTACTTGACGACCTCTCGCGTGAGCTCCATGTTCTCCTCGAGCGGCAGGGACGATCCGTCGATCATGACGGAGGTGTAGCCGCCGGCGATGGCAGCCTTCACGCTCTCCATGTCACGGCCGTGGTCGAGGTGCAGGACCACGGGGACGGGGCTGTTCTCGCCGTACCTCTTCACGGCGTCGCCGATGTTCCTGGCGCCGACGATCTTGTCCTCGACCGTGCCGTTGGCAAAGTCCGCGCGCCCTCCCATGAAGGCGTTGGCGAGGTCGGCGCCCTGCAGGATGGCGGCGCTCCTCAGCATCTCGTGGACCTCGATCACGGCCTTTGCCTGGCAGACGGCGTTGACGTTGAACGCGCCCTGGGCGTAGCCGCCCCTTCGCGCGGCGTCCAGGACGGGCTTGAGCGGAACGAGTGCCATGTGACCATCTCCTTGTTCGTGCCCGGCCTACCCGGGCGCTGACAGATTGCGGTGCTGACGGTGCTTCTCGCGGTGGTGCGTATGCTCTGTGCTCGCCGGCGGGCGGCCCTCCTTCCGCTAGTGCCGCCGGGGCTCGATCTTGGGCTCGATGACGTTGGTGAGCTTGATGATTCGTGCGGAGGGGGCCCCGCCGCGCATGAGCGAGACGATCTCGTCCGCGCAGGCGACCCCCGTCTCGTAGTTGGGAAGGCGCGTGTAGAAGTTGGCGGCAAGCCAGTTCTCGCCGTTGTTGGCGAGCTCGGCGTAGACGATGTTGCGGTCGGAGTCGATCTTCCGGAAGAAGTGGGTCCAGGTGGCCCAGCTGGTGATGATCGCGTCGCCGTCACGCGTCTCGGAGAGGATGCCCGAGGCCATCTCGAGGAGCCGGGCGGTGAGCCTGATGCCGTCCTCGGTGTTGCCCACCGTGTAGCGCTCGTCCCAGATGTCGATGTTGCTGAGGTCGATGGGGGCGTCGCGGACCTCGAGCTGCACGCCGGACGCCTGGCAGATGTCACGCACGCCCTGCTCGCGCAGGCGCTCCTGGGCGGTGTCGATCTGGGGCCTCAGGTAGAGGACGCGCCGGCAGCCCCGCTCCACCACGCGCGAGGTGACGAGACGGGCGCCGCCGCGGTAGTCGAGGTCGACGGTGCTGTAGGCGTCCGCCTGCCGCTGGCAGTCAAAGACCACGAGCGGAGCGCGCTCCTCCTGGAGGACCTTGAGGCTCTCCTCGTCGGGCCCCTCGTTCTCGATGCCGATGAAGATGATGCCGCCCACGCGGCCGGCGAGGTAGGCGCTCGCGTAGTCGGCGTGCCCGAGGCTGTCGACCTTGTTACCGAGGAGAAGGACGTTGTAGCCGTCCTGCTCGAGCCGCGTCTGGATGCCGTAGGCCATCTGGCTGAAGCGGGGGACGGCGAGGTTCCTCCTCAGGACGACGCCCACGCAGGGGATGTTGCGGCTCCTCAGGGTGCGCGCGTGCGCGTTGGGCATGTAGTTGAGCTTGCGCGCCGCCTGGAGCACCCGCTCGCGGGTCTCCAGTCGGATGGACTGGCCGGGGGTGTTGTTGATGACGTAGGAGACGGTGGCCGCCGTAACCCCGGCTTCCTGTGCGACGTCCTTGAGCGTGGTTCGCCTGCCCATCTCGCCTCCTATCGTCATTCTCGCTTTTTCGATTAAGCGAGATACTATCTGTTTACCATGACCTGCGGGGTGAAGGCTCAGAAACTTCGAGAAACACGCTTACGGTCAAATAACTACCGTTTACCGAGCTAGAGGGTCAGATAGGTCCCGAGCGGTACCAAATTCGCTGCAAGCGGTATTTACGAGAACTTAACTCTAGCAATTCCCGAAAAGCCGTGTTTACATGTCCATAACTTAATCGTTTGAGTAGAAAACGACTGAGTCGCACTTCGTTTCTCCCCGTTCTTCTCGCTTGCAGCTCTTGCTCTGATAGCACCACCGCGCACGCTCAAACGCCGGATGCTCCCGCCGCCCCCACGCAGTTCGGAAGGAGGGGGATGACGGGATCGAACGAAGGAGGCCGTCATTGAAAGAGAAGAAAGTACCCATCTGGAGCAAGGTGCCAAGCTGGGCTTGGGCGCTGATCTCCCTGGCGCTGGCCGTGGCCCTGTGGCTCGCCGCATCGGGCACGTGGCCCGCCGTCTTCGCGTCTCCTGAGAAGGTCCTCGCGGCCTTCCTCGAGCGTGCGGAGAGCGGCCTGCTCTGGGAGCACGTCTGGGCGTCGGTCTCCCGCGTCCTCACGGGCTTTGGCATCGCCTTCGTGGTGTCCATCCCGGTGGCGTTCCTCATGGCGTGGTATGACCCGTTCCGCCACGTCGTCGAGCCGTGGATCCAGTTCATCCGCAACATCCCGCCGCTGGCCTACGTCTTCCTGATCATCGCCGCCCTCGGCATCGGCCAGACCTCCAAGATCACGGTCATCTTCATCGCCGCGTTCCTCGTCATGGTCATCACCATCTACCAGGGCGTCAAGGGCGTGGACGTCACGCTCATCAAAGCGGCGCGCGTGCTCGGCGCCACCCAGAAGGACATCTTCTTCAAGGTCACCATCCCCGCCTCCACGCCGTTCATCCTCGTCGCGGCGCGCCTCGGCCTCTCCACCTCGCTCACCACGCTCATGGCGTCCGAGATCGTCGGCGGCGACAAGGGCATCGGCATGATGATCCAGCAGGCGAGCGGCTACTACCAGATGGACGTCGTGCTCCTGGGCATCATCCTGCTCGGCATCATCGGCATCTGCTTCGAGAAGATCGTTCGGTTCCTTGAGAGGAGGTTCACGGGATGGCAGGAAACGATTCAGCAGTAAAGGTCCACATCGAGAACGTGGTCAAGAAGTTCAACACCCGCAAGGGCGAGGTGGTCGCCCTCAACGGCGCCAACTTCGACATCCACGAGAACGAGTTCGTGTGCGTCGTCGGGCCGTCCGGCTGCGGTAAGTCCACGCTCCTGAACATCATCGGTGGCCTCGAGGAGCCCACCGAGGGCCGCGTCCTGGTGGACGGCCAGGAGGTCACGGGTCCCGGTCCCGACCGCGGCATCGTCTTCCAGCAGTACGCGCTTTTCCCCTGGCTCACAGTGCTCGAGAACGTCAAGTTCGGCCTCAAGCTCCAGGGCAAGTCCGACAAGGAGGCCGAGGAGATCGCGCTCAAGTACATCAAGCTCGTCGAGCTCCAGGACTTCGTGCACTCCTATCCCAAGGAGCTCTCGGGCGGCATGAAGCAGCGCGTGGCCATCGCCCGCGCCTATGCGGTCAACCCCAAGGTCCTGCTCATGGACGAGCCCTTCGGCGCCCTTGACGCCCAGACTCGCACCCAGCTCCAGTCCGAGCTGCTCGAGACTTGGGAGAAGGAGCAGAAGACCTGCTTCTTCATCACGCACGACGTCGAGGAGGCCATCATCCTCGCCCAGCGCGTCGTTATCATGTACGCCCGCCCGGGCCGCGTGAAGGAGATCGTGGACATCGACATCCCGTATCCCCGCACGCAGGAGACCAAGATGAGCCCGCGCTTCCTTGAGCTCAAGAACCACATCTGGAGCCAGGTCTACCAGGAGTACCTGTCTGTTCGCAAGTAGCGTTCCAGCGGGTTTTTCACGGGGGTGCGCCCCCGCAACACGGGAGGGCGGCGAGAAGGACTCGCCGTCGGAAGGAAAGGAAACGCAATGAAGAAGCTTGACATGAACCAGCTCACCCGCCGCTCGTTCCTCAAGGTCGCCGGTGCCGCCGGCGTCGTGGGCTCGGGCCTCGTCCTCGCCGGCTGCAACGGCGAGACCAAGGAGCCCGAGGCCGACAGCACCTCCGAGGAGCCTGCCGGCAGCGAGTACGAGCCCGTCACCGTGCACGTGGCCTTCATGCCCAACCTGGGCTCCGCCGCCACGCTCTTCTCGGCCATCGACCAGGGCTACTTCGACGAGGTCGGCATCACCGTCGAGACCGAGCAGTTCCAGGCCGGCCCGGCCGAGATTACGGCCATGCAGTCCGGCTCCGTCGACATCTCCCAGATCGGCCACGGCGCCCACTCCCTGTGCATCCAGGGCCAGGCCAAGATCTTCGCCTTCGACCAGCTCTCCCAGGCCGACTGCGTCGTCGCCAACAAGTCCCACGGCATCGAGACCGGCGCCGACCTCGCCGGCAAGACGGTGGGCGTCGCCTCCGGCACCTCCTCTGAGATCATCCTCCAGTACGTGCTCAAGGACGCCGGCCTCACCACCGACGACATCAACACCGTCGAGATGGACGTCTCCGGCATGACGACGGCCCTCATCTCCGGCCAGATCGACGCCGCCGCCACCTGGTCGCCCAACACCGTCACCCTCCAGGAGCAGCTCGGCGACGACTACCTCGTCCTCGGCACCAACACCGACTACTCCGACGAGGTCGCCTTCCCCGGCTCCTACGTCTGCCTGCCCGAGTACGCCGAGGAGAACCACGACGTCCTCGTCCGCTTTGGCGCCGCCCTGGACAAGGGCAAGGTCTACCGCAACGAGCACATCGACGACGTGGCCAAGCTCCTTGCCTCCGAGCTCGGCGTCCCCGAGGACACGCTCCTTCAGTCCACGGGCGAGGGCGACTGGGCCGGCGCGGTCGACGCCATCGGCAACGTTGACGTCATCACCGGCTACTACGAGGCCCAGCAGAAGGTCTTCCTGGACGGCGGCCAGATCGAGGCCGAGGTGCCGGTCGAGGACTACGTCCTGGTCGACGTCATCACCGAGTCCGACGAGCTCTATGAGACCATCAAGTAGTACGCTCTGAGGTGATCGGAACCTGAGGGCCCCTACCGGTCCCCCCAACTTACGGCCTCTCCGCAGCGGGGTGTCCCTCCCCATCCGCGCGGGGAGGCCGTTTCGCTCATGCGAGACAAGGAGGAAGCATGGACTACTATCACATCTCCGCCGAGGACCTCGGTCGCGACGCGCGCGTCCCGCTCGTCTGCGCCGCCGACTCCGCCGAGGTGTTCTTCGACCTCGCCCTCGAGATGGTGAGCACCATCCGCGAGCACAACGCCCGTGGCGAGAAGACCGTCTTCATCTGCCCGGTGGGCCCGGTGGGCCACTATCCCTACTTCGTGAAGATGGTCAACGACCAGCGCATCTCCCTCAAGGACTGCTGGTTCATCAACATGGACGAGTACCTGGACGACAACGACGAGTGGATCGACGCCGCAAACCCGCTCTCCTTCCGCGGCTTCATGGCGCGCAACGTCTACGACAGGATCGACCCCGAGCTCGTGATGCCCGAGGAGCAGCGCATCTTCCCCGACCCGCACGACCCCGGCCACATCGGCCGCGTGATCGACGAGCTCGGCGGCGTGGACATCGCCTTCGGCGGCATCGGCATCACGGGGCACCTCGCCTTCAACGAGCCCCAGCCGGAGCTCACCTGCGAGGAGTTCGCCGCGCTCGAGACCCGCGCCCTCGACATCCACCCCGAGACCCGCGCCACCAACTCCGTGGGCGACCTCGGCGGCGCGCTCGAGGACATGCCGCACCGCTGCGTGACCATCGGCATGCGCGAGATCCTGGGCGCCCGCAAGGTCCGCCTCGGCGTGTTCCGCGACTGGCATCGCGGCGTCGTGCGCCGCGCCGCCTACGGCGAGCCCACCGCCGCCTTCCCGGCCACGCTCCTGCAGGGCCACCCCGACGCCAAGATCTACGTGAACGACGTGGCCCGTCACCAGGCGTACTAGGGAGGCGCGCTCATGCTGTCCAGCTGCTACATCACCGGTGCGCGCGTGCTCGCGGGCGACGAGCTCGCACGTCTCAACGTCACCGTCGAGGACGGCGTCGTCACCGGCCTCTCCTCGGCCTATGACAACGAGAAGGACCTTCCGGTCGTCGACGCGAGCGGGCTTCTCGCCCTGCCGGGCTTCATCGACGTGCACACGCACGGCGCCGCGGGCTATGACGTGAACGCCGCCGACGTCGAGGGCCTGCGCACCATCGGCCGCTTCTTCGCCTCCCAGGGCACCACGGGCTGGCTCTGCTCCATCCTCACGGACACGCCGGAGCAGACGCTCTGGTGCATCGAGCAGGCCCGACAGGTCATCGAGCGCGGCCCCTACGACGGCGCCGCGCTCCTCGGCATCCACCTGGAGGGGCCGTGCCTCTCGAGCGAGTACAAGGGCGCCATGCCCGAGCACCTGCTCATGCACGAGGCCTCGGCCGACCTCTTCCGCCAGTACCAGGAGGCTGCCGGCGGGCACGTCCTCTACACCACGCTCGCCCCGGAGGTCCCGGGCGTGCCCGAGCTCATCCCGCAGCTCGAGGCCCTGGGCATCACCTGTGCCATCGGGCACAGCGGCGCCGGCTACGACCTCTCCTGGGCGTGCGTGAACGCGGGCGCCAAGGCCGCAACGCACGTGGGCAACGCGATGCGCCTCTTCCATCAGCACGAGCCCGCGATCTTTGGCGTGGCGCTCGAGAGCGACATCTACGCGGAGACCATCTGCGACGGCCGCCACCTCGTGCCGGGAACGGTGCGCCTCTACGTCAAGGCCAAGGGGTGGGACCGCCTGCTCGGCATCACGGACTCCATCATGGCCGCCGGCCTGCCGGACGGCAACTACAAGCTCGGCGTCAACGACGTCGTGGTGGAGGACGGCGACGCCAAGCTCGCCTCCACCGGCGTGCGCGCCGGCTCCACCCTCACGCAGGCCACCGCGCTGCGCAACTTCATGAAGTTCACCGGGGCGCCGGTGGAGAAGGCCGCCAAGCCGCTCTCCGAGAACCCCGCGCGCCTCTTCGGCTGGACGGACCGCGGCCGTATCGCCGTCGGCGCGCATGCCGACCTCGTGCTCATGGACGACTCCTATGACGTCGTCCGCACGATCGTGGGCGGACGCACCGTCTACGAGCGCGCGTAGTCCCGGCTCACAGCCCCCCCTTCCGAGGCGGCCCCATACGGGGCCGCCTCGTCCGTGCCGCGCGTTCTTCTCGCCCCGGCCCGGGGTCCTCCCGGGGGCGCGCTTTGGCGTCCCGCCCGCTCCGCCTCCCGCTCGCCCATGGCGAAATTAGGCGAGCGGGAGGCCGCTAGAATGTTGGAGGTCCGCTGTCTTTGAGAGGAGCTCCATCATGAGCTGGTACGAGCCTTCCTTTGTCTATCAGATCTATCCGCTTGGCCTCTGCGGCGCCCCGCACGAGAACGACGGCGTGCTCGAGCACCGCCTGCTCAAGCTCGTCGACGACGGCTGGGTCGATCACATGGCCAAGCTGGGCGCGACGTGCCTCCTGCTCAACCCCGTCTTCGAGTCGGACGCGCACGGCTACGACACGCGCGACTACACGCGCGTGGACTGCCGCCTGGGCACCAACGAGGACCTGCGCGCCGTGGTGGACGCCTGCCACGCCGCCGGCATCAAGGTCCTTCTCGACGGCGTGTTCAACCACGTGGGGCGCGGCTTCTGGGCCTTCCAGGACGTGCTGCAGCGCCGCGGCGAGAGCCCGTACGTCGGCTGGTTCGAGATCGACTTCAACGGCAACAACTGCTTCAACGACGGCCTCTCCTACAGCTGCTGGGAGGGTGCGGCGGCACTGGTGAAGCTCAACCACTGGAACGCCGAGCTCAACAACTACCTGGCCGACGTCATCCGCGGCTGGGTGCGCGAGTTTGACATCGACGGCCTGCGCCTGGACGTGGCGTACTGCCTGGACCAGGGCTACCTGCGCTCCCTGCGCGGCCTTGCCGACGAGATCGGGCGCGAGCGCGGAGAGAAGTTCCCGCTCGTGGGCGAGACGATGTTCGGCGACTACAACCAGTGGATGGGCGAGGACCTCTGCGACTCCGTGACCAACTACGAGGCCTACAAGGGACTCTGGTCCTCCATGAACGCGGCCAACATGCACGAGATCGCCTACGCGCTGGAGCGCCAGAGCGGCAGCCACCCGTGGGACCTCTACACCGGCCGTCACATGCTCGACTTCGTGGACAACCACGACGTGCCGCGCATCGCCACCAAGCTTGACGACAAGAACCAGCTGGTCCCGCTCTACGGGCTGCTCTTTGCCATGTCCGGCGTACCGGCGGTCTACTACGGCAGCGAGTGGGGCATCGAGGGCGAGCAGCTCCCCGGAGACCACGAGCTGCGCCCCGCGCTCGATGCGCCGGAGTGGAACGAGCTCACGGACTGGATCTGTGCGCTGGCCGCGGCGCGCGCCGGGAGCGAGGCGCTCGTCTGGGGCGACTACACGCAGCTCCAGTGCCAGCCGCAGCAGCTGGTCTTCCAGCGCCGCAGCGAGGGCGAGCGCGTGATCGTGGCCATCAACGCGGCGGACTCGCCGGCTGTTGTGCACTTCGACGCCCAGTGCGGTCGCGCCGTGGATCTCATCACCGGCGAGGAGCACGACTTCGGTGGCGGCTCTGAGCTCAGGCCCTTCTCGGCGTACTACTGGCGCTGCGAGCGGTAGGGAAGGTGGCCGTGCGGGCTGTCCCGCGGCCATCTTCCGCCGATCGGAGACCTCAGCCGGCACGTATGAGTGCCGGCAAGGAGTGCCGGCATCTTTCGGGCTGTGCGCGGGGGAGTGTCGGCTGCCTCTCGGCGTTTGGCGAGAAGTGCCGGCTCGCATCCCGCCTCAAGCCGGCACTTATGAGTGCCGGCCACAGCCGACGGAGGAGCTCTTTTCCCAGCGGTAAGGGCGCCCCGACAGCGAGAGACCCCGGGCGTTCCGGAGAGAAGTTCCGCGCAGCGCACTTCTCGGAGGAACGCCCGGGGCCTCACACCTCGCGGGAGGAAACGCCCGCCCTACTGGCCCATCGACGAGGTCTCGGGCAGCGTGGAGCCGCCGTCGATGACGACCTGCGTGCCGGTGAGGTAGCTCGACTCGCTGGAGGCGAGAAACGCGCAGAGCTCGCCGCACTCCTCGGGCGTGCCGAGCCGGCCGAGGGGCACTGCCGACGCGATGGCGGCGATGGCTCGCTCGGGGTCGTCGGGGTCGGACTGCTGGGCCATGCCATCGACGAGCGGGGTACGCACGTAGCCGGGGCAGATGCAGTTCACGCGCACGTTCTTGGGCGCAAGCTCGCGCGCGAGGGCCTTGGTGAAGCCGACGAGCGCGGCCTTGGTGGTGGCATAGGCGACCTCGCCGGGGTCGGCCACCATGTCGCCGGTGACCGAGCTCGTGATCACGATGGCGCCGCCACCGGCGTCGATGATTGCGGGTGCCACGGCCTTGCAGGCGTTCCAGACGCCCTTGACGTTGATGTCGATGTGGCTGTCCCGCCAGGAGTCGTCCGCCGAGAGGAAGTCGCCGAGGACGCAGATGCCGGCGTTGCAGTCGAGCACGTCGATGTGCCCGTACGCGTCAAGCGCCGCCTGGGCGAGGTGCTGGCAGTCCTCGTAGCTGGACACGTCGCAGCGCACCCCGAGCGCGTCGAAGCCCGCGTCGCGCAGCTCCTGCGCGAGCGCCATCACGTCCTCGCCGCGCGCCGCGAGGACCACCTTGGCGCCATGCCGCGCGAAGACGCGGGCGATCCCCTCGCCGATTCCCTTGGACGCCCCTGTGACGATGGCGACCTTTCCCTCAAGCTTGCCCATGCGACCTCCTCGTTCGTTGGGTTGCCGTGTCATGCCCTCCATGTTCTCCGAGCGGGGGAGCTTTTTCAACAAGGACGAGGGCGCGCCCGTCCGGATTTCCCCGCGCGTTGCGCCGATTGGGGTTGCGGCAATCCGGGTCTCGCGCGCGTTGCGCCGATCGGGGTTGCGGCAATCGTCGGGTCACGTCAACAGGGCGTTTCTCGCCATGCGTTGCGGGAACGGGGGTTATGGCAGACCGATTGCTGCCATAACCCCCGTTCGGACAACGCCGGAAGCGGCATGATTGCCACAACCCCAATCGGCGCAACAAGCGAGAAGAACCTCGCGCCCCAAACCCCAGCCGGAAAGGGCGCCCCGACAGCGAGAGGCCCCGCGATGCTTCCGGAGGGCGTTTCTCGAAGAGCACGCCTGAAGGAAGCATCGCGGGGCCTCACAGCTCGCGGGAAGAGGTGACCGCCTACTGAACCTGGGCCACCATCGCCATGTTGGTGGAGGTGGTGTAGTCGCCCATGCGCGGCGAGGTCTGCGGGTCGCCGGCGGTGATGACCACGATGTCGCCGGTCTCGACGAGGCCATTGCGGCGGGCGGTCAGCAGCGCGTCATAGAGCGTGCTCGAGAGCGAGCCCTGCTCGGTGGTGCGGTACGCGTAGACGCCCCAGTAGAAGCAGGTACGACGGATGGTCTGCTCTCGCGGGGAGGTGGCAAAGAGCGGCATCTTCGGGCGGAACGTGGAGATGAGGCGCGCGGAGCGGCCGGAGTTCGTGGGGGCAAGGATGCACTTCGCGTTCACGCGGTCGGCCATCTCGAGCGCGGCGAAGCCGGTGGCGCCGTTGACGTTGCGGACGCCGCCGCGGTCGTGGTACTCCTTGCGCTCGGGCAGGTACTTCTCGGTCTCCTTGCAGATCTCGGACATGGTCTTCACGGCCTCGATCGGGTACTTGCCCGCGGCGGTCTCGCCGGAGAGCATGACGCAGTCGGTGCCGTCGTAGATGGCGTTGGCGACGTCGGTGATCTCGGCGCGCGTGGGGCGCGGGTTGCGCTGCATGGAGTCGAGCATCTGCGTGGCGGTGATGACCGGCTTGTAGTGCTGGTTGCACTTCTTGATGATGGTCTTCTGGATGTGCGGGACCTGTGCGGCGGGAACCTCGACGCCGAGGTCGCCACGGGCGACCATGCAGCCGTCGGCCTCATGGAGGATCTCGTCGAAGTTCTTGACGCCGAGGGCGCTCTCGATCTTGGGGAAGATCAGGACGTCGGGGGTGCCCATCTCGATGCAGATCTTGCGGATCTCCTGGACGGCCTTGCCGTCGCGGATGAAGGACGCGGCGATGGCGTCGATGCCCAGCTCGCAGCCGAACATGATGTCGGCGCGGTCCTGAGGGGTGACGGAGGGCAGGTTGATGTTGAGGTTGGGGAAGTTCACGCCCTTGTGCTCGCCCAGCTCGCCACCGTTGGTGATAGTGCAGTGGATGTCGTTGCCGTCGACGTGGTCGACCTCGAGGCCGATGAGGCCGTCGTCGATGAGGATGACCGTGCCCTCCTCGACCTCGGAGGGGAGCGGCTTGTAGTCGAGCGAGAAGCGCTCGGCGGTGCCGACGACGTCGTCATCGGTGGTCACGATGCAGGTCTTGCCCGTCTCGAGGGTGACCTTCTTGCCGTCCTGGAGCAGGCCGGTGCGGACCTCGGGGCCCTTGGTGTCGAGCATGATGGCCACGGGGATGCCAAGCTCGCGGGAGAGGGCACGGACGCGCTCGATGTTCTTGCGGTGGTACTCGTGGCTTCCGTGGGAGAAGTTGAAGCGCGCGACGTTCATGCCGTGAAGGATGAGCTGACGCAGCACCTCCTCATCCTCGGTCGCGGGTCCCATCGTGCAGACGATCTTGGTCTTCTTCTTGTTGAACGCCATGTGTACCTCTCTCTTGTATGTGCGATGGCCTGAGCCAACTGACCGATGTTAGCAGACGACGCTGCGTTCAACGAAGTCAGTGCCGTTGGCGAACGCCCGCGCGTTGTCGAGCGTGACGCGCGCGATCTCGCCGAGGGCCTCGTGGGTGAAGAACGCCTGGTGGCTCGTCATGACGACGTTGGGGAAGGAGCAGAGGCGCGCGGTGATGGAATCAATGACCTGACCTGCGCGGTTCTGGTAGACGTTCGGCCCCTCCTCGTCGTAGACGTCGATGCCCGCGGCGCCGATCTTTCCGGAGAGGATGCCGCGGATGAGCGCCTGCGTGTCCACGAGACCGCCGCGCCCGGTGTTCACGAAAATCACACCATCCTTCATCTTGGCGATGGACTCGTCGTTGATCATGTGGCGGCTCTCGTCGTTGAGGAAGGCGTGGAGCGAGATGAGGTCGCTGCGACGATAGAGCTCGTCGTAGTCCACGTACTCGTCGATGACGCCCGCGTCCACGAGGCCCTGGTTGGGATAGAGGTCGCTGCCGAGCACCTTCATGCCGAAGCCCTTGCAGATGCGGCAGAGCGCGGCGCCGATGCGGCCGGTGCCGATGATGCCGGCGGTCTTTCCGTGGAGCGTCTCGCCGACGAGGCCGTCGAGGGAGAAGTCGTTCTCGCGGACGCGGATGTAGCCCTTGCAGATGCGGCGGTTGGCGGCCAGGGCGAGCGCCATGGCGTGCTCGGCGATGGCCTCGGGGGAGTAGGCGGGGACGCGCGTGACCTTGATGCCCAGCTCCTTGGCCTTGTCGACGTTGACGGCGTCGAAGCCCGCGCAGCGCATGAGCAGGAGCTTCACGTTGAGGCCGGCGAGGATCTCGAGAGTCATGGCGCCGCAGTCGGCGTTGACGAAGGCGCAGACGGCGTCATAGTCCTTGGCGAGGGCTGCGGTCATGGGCGTGAGGTTGGTCTCGGTGAAGTCGATCTTGATCTCGGGGTAGTCCTTGAGCTCCCTCGTGAAGGAGTCCTTGTCGTAGCTTGCGGTTCCATAGAAAAGTATGTTCATAGGGGGGTCCTTTCACAGCGCGCGTTCGGACGCGCGCGACACGTATCCTACGCCCACTCAGTTTAGTACAGGCAAACGCAACGTAAGGCGTGTGTTTCTTGCTTCAGAGAACGTTCTCATGCAGGTGAAGCTGGATGGCGTTGCGTCACGCGGGGGTCTCGTCTCTGAGGATTCTCCAGATTGTGGTGCGGCTCACGCCGAGCGTGCGCGCGGCCTCCGTCTGGTTGCCGCCGTACTTCTCCACCACCATGCGCACGATGTCGCGCTCTATCTCGCGCAGCGGGCGAAGGAGGTCGATGCTCGACGTCTCGCTCGGCGTGTCGAGGGACGAGAAGCGCGTGGCGCCCTCGCGGTCGAGGGCCTCGCGCACGTCGCGCGCCCGCATGACCCCCTCCTCGGCCGTGGCGCTCGCGCGCTGGAGGACCTGGCGCAGCTCGATGTAGTTGCGCGGCCAGGGATGGGCGAGCAGGAGGTCCATCGCCTCGTCGGTGACGAGGGGAGGGGCGATTCCCGCCTGGCGGGCCTCCGAGTCGAGGAAGAGGCCCACGGCGCGGCGGAGGTCGCGGCGCCTCCTGAGGGGCGGCGCCGTGAGCACGTGGCAGCCGAGATACTCGACGAAGAGCGAGATGACCGACCCCTCGGTGGCGTCCTCGGAGTCGTTTGCGGAGACGATCACCCGGTCGCGCTCGCAGGTCCCGGTCTGACGCATGACGTCGACGAGCCGACGGGCCGCGTCAACGTCGAGGGCGTGGACCGCCTTGACCCAGAGCGTCTCCCCCGAGCCATAGAGCGGAGAGTTGGGGGAGTCCATGAGATAATCCCAGCTCCGATCCGTGAGGAGCGGGCAGTCAATGGTGATGAGGGGACGCGAGGCCCAGGGGCCGGTGAGATAGACGAGCTCCGCGATGCGCGCCTTGCCCGTTCCGACCTCCCCCTCAAGGGCGATCGGCCTGCCGGCGCGCAGGGCGCCCGAGATCTGCGCGGAGAGCTCTTCGCCCGCCCCCACGGCATGGAAGACGCTCTCGTGATAGGAGCGCTCGACGGCGTCACGATTCCGGCGCTCGATGCCCGCGAGGCTCTCGTTGCTCGGGACGCTCGAGGTCATGACGCTGAAGGCGAGGTAGGTCTCCCCGTCCTGCTCGAAGGTCGACTTGCTGATCCGATATGTCCTTCTCCCGCGCTGGAGCGCCAGGCGCTCGTCCTTCTCCCCGCCAAGGTGCTCCCTCAGGTAGCCGAGCAGCTCGGGACGGCGTTCGGCGAGATTGGTGTAGACGAGCCTCCCCGTGCCCGAGAAGAGCGCGACCTTGGAGGGGAGGCCGCGGACGAGCTGCCAGAGCACGTGGTTCTGCGTCCGGACCTCCTGCGTCTGCTGGCAGAGACTGACGGCTCGGCTCAGCGCGTTCGCGATGCTCCGCGCCCCTGACGAGAGGAGGTGCGCCGTCATGCCGCGCTCGAGGCAGGCGTCACGCGAGAACGCGTCGCACAGGATGACCTCATAGCCTCCGTCGACGACGTCCTCGAGGACGATGGGGAGCTCGTCCTCGAAGGAGACGCCGTACACGTCGAGGTCGAAGTCGGAGAAGTCGGCCACCTCGCTGACCGAGCGCAGCGTGTTGGAGAAGCCGATCACGGCGGTGCGCCTGCCCTGCGGGTTATGCCGGGCGAGCGCCTCGAGGAGGTCGGTCGCCGAGACGTCGATCTCGATCACGGGCAACGAGAGCTCGTCCTCGAGCATCTGGGCGGTCCCCCCGCGCGAGATGACCACGTCAAAGTCCGAGTCAATGCTGCCGAGCGCGGCGGCCAGCCCCTTCGAGAGGTCCCCCTCGTGGACGGTCACCTCGAGCTCCGGATAGTCAGGAATCACCTCGCGCGCGACGTCGACGAGGTCGTGATAGGGGGAGATGAGGAGCGCTCGATAGTCAGCCATGACACAACCGTTCATATCTGAAACACCATGCTCGGAAAAGACGTTCCAAATTGTAACGATTATCCGCTCCACGGGGACATGATGCGCGCGGCGAGAAGAACCACCATGGGCGTAGCGAAGGAGGGGGGTTCTATGACGCGGGTCATGCTCATAGCGGATGACATGACGGGCGCGCTCGACGCGGGCGCGTGCCTGCTGCCGGCGGACGTTCTCGTGGCGACGTCCCCCGAGGGGGCGGAGCGCCTTCTTGCCGAGGTCAGGCCTGCGGTGCTCTGCGTCAATGCCGAGACGCGGCACCTCGATGCCTCGTCGGCGGCGGGGCGCGTGGCTTCCCTCGTGGAGTGCGCCAGGCGTGAGGGCGTCCGATGCGTGGTCAAAAAGACCGACTCGGCACTTCGCGGAAACGTCGGGGCTGAGCTTGCCGCCGCGTGGCGGGCGAGCGGGTGCGAGCGCCTGCACTTCATTCCCGCCCTGCCCGAGATGGGTCGCGTCACGCGGGGCGGCGTCCATTATGTTGAGGGTATGCCCGTGAGCGAGGGGCGCTTCGGGAGAGACCCCTTTGAACCCGTTGCGTGCTCGGACGTGTCCGAGCTCATTGGCCTGCAGACGGACGTTCCCGTCACGACGGTCCCCGAGGGGGCGCCCGTTCCAGACGGGGCTCGGGGCATCGTTGTCCACGACGCGACGTCGCTCGATAGAATGCTCGCGCGCGTTCGAGAGCTCGAGGAGGGGGGCGAGCTTGGCGTCATGGCCGGGTGTGCCGGCGTCATGCGTGCCCTCGCTCGCGTGCTTGACCTGAGCCCGCGCCAGGAGGGGGGCCTCACGAGTGACGGAAACCTGCTCGTTGTCTGCGGCAGCGTGAACGGCACCTCTCGCGGGCAGTGCGCCTACGCGGCGAGCTGCGGAGCCGCGGTCCTGCCGATTGCCGAGCGCGAGAAGTGCGACGACTCCTGGCTGGGGAGCGACTCGGGCCGTGACTTCGTCTCGCGGGCCGCCCGCAGCTGGGCTGCGGCCCCCCTCACGGTGGTTGACGGATCGGGCCTTGAGGACCTGACGCGGCTCGTCCCGGATGACGTCGAGGTCCGCCAGGTGGTTGCCGACCACATCGGCGCGCTTCTCGTCCGCATCTGCGAGTCTGGCGCAGGAGGCCGCGTGCTCGTCACGGGCGGGGACATCCTCGCGAGCTTCCTCGCCCAGGTGCATGCCGACTGCCTGCGGCCGCTCGGCCAGCCCGTTCCCGGCATCGTTGGCTTTGAGCTGGAGGTGGCGGGCAGGTCGATTGCCGTCGCCTCGAAGTCGGGCGGCTTCGGAAGCAGGTCTCTGTTTGTCGATATGGCAGGCCTTCCCAAGGAAGAAGCAAAGGAGTGTGCCCATGCTTAGCAAGTATTCCCTGAGACTCCCCAAGGTCGTCTACGGGGGCGAGAACCCCACCGACGAGCTCGCGGAGGCGCTGCGCCGCGAGGGCGCCAAGAGCGTCGTCGTGTTCACGGACGCGTCCCTGCACAAGCTCGGCCTGGTGAACCCGGTGCTCGAGGCCGTCGAGGCCGCAGGTGCCACCTACGAGATCGTCGACGACATCCCCGCCGAGCCCACGTACGCCCAGGTCCAGAGCGTCGTCGACCAGGTGAAGGGGGCCTCCGCTGACGCCATCGTTGCCGTGGGCGGCGGCTCGGTCATGGATGCGGCCAAGCTCGCCGGCGTCTGCGCCACGGACGCCTACACCGTCCACGACCTTCTCGCCGACCCGTCCCGCGCCACCAAGCAGCTCACGACCTTCATGGTCCCCACTACGGCCGGCACCGGCGCCGAGGCCACGCCCAACGCCATCGTGGCCGTGCCCGAGGACGAGCTCAAGGTCGGTATCGTGAACGATGCGATGATCGCCGACTACGTGGTCCTGGACGCCCGCATGATCAAGAACCTCCCGCGCCCGATCGCGGCGTCCACGGGCATCGACGCCCTCTGCCACGCCATCGAGTGCTACACGTCCACGAAGGCCAACCCCTTCTCCGACGTCTTTGCCCTCGAGGCCTTCGACCTCATCATCAACAACATCGAGGCCGCCTGCGACGACCCGGAGGCCATGGACGCCAAGCGCGCCATGCAGATCGCGAGCTTCTACGCCGGCATCGCCATCACGGCCTCCGGCACCACGGCCGTGCACGCCCTGTCCTACCCGCTCGGCGGCAAGTACCACGTGGCGCACGGCGTCTCCAACGCCATCCTGCTGAGCCCCGTCATGCACTTCAACGAGCCGGCAATCCGCGAGCGCCTCGCCGCCGCCTATGACCGCGCCATCCGCGGCGAGGCCAAGACGGTCGAGGAGAAGTCCGCCGCCGTCATCGAGCGCATGGACCAAATCGTGAGCCACCTCGACATCCCCAAGAAGCTCGATGAGCTCGGCGTGACCGGGGTCGACGTCGACCAGCTCGCCGCCGCGGGCATGACCGTCCAGCGCCTGCTCGTGAACAACATGCGCGAGGTCACGCTCGAGGACGCCAAGGCCATCTACGCGCAGGTCCTCTAGCGGGACAGGATAGGGAGGAACATCAGAATGACCGAGCTCAAGGGAATCGTCGTCCCCATCGTCACCCCGATGAACGAGGACGAGTCCATCAACCTCGAGGAGCTGCGTCGCCAGGTCGACCGCCAGATCGAGGCCGGCATCCACGGCATCTTCCCGTTCGGCACCAACGGAGAGGGCTACATCCTCAACGGCGACGAGAAGAAGCTTGTCCTCGAGACCGTCGTCGACCAGGTGGCCGGTCGCGTGCCCGTCTACGCCGGCACCGGCTGCATTTCCACCAGGGAGACCATCGAGCAGTGCAAGATGGCCGAGGCCGCGGGCGCCGACATCCTCTCCGTCATCACGCCGTCCTTCGCCAAGGCGAGCCAGCACGAGCTGATCGTCCACTACACCACCGTGGCCGAGGCCGTGCCCAACATGCCGATCGTCCTCTACAACATCCCGGCGCGCACCGGCAACGCCCTCGAGCCCGAGACCGTGGTCGAGCTCGCCAAGGTCGACAACATCGTGGGCGCCAAGGACTCCTCCGGCGACTGGGACAACCTCTCCGCCTACATCGACCTCACCAAGGACATGGGCTTCGGCGTGCTCTCCGGCAACGACGCCCTCATCCTCAAGGCGCTGCGCCGCGGCGCGAAGGGCGCCATCGCCGGCTGCGCAAACGTCTACCCCAAGAACATGGTGGGCATCTACGAGAACTGGGCCAAGGGCGACGACGAGGCTGCCGAGGCCTGCCAGGCGGCCGTGGCGCCGCTGCGCGACTGCTTCAAGTACGGCAACCCCAACACCGTGGTGAAGACTGCCGTCAACCTGCTCGGCTACCCCGTCGGCACGTGCCGCGCGCCCTTCAACTATCTGCCCGACGAGGGCCTCGAGGCGCTGCGCGCGACCCTCGAGTCCGACCGAAAGAGGGGAGTGCGCTAGATGAGCGAGAAGAACCGTCCCATCGTAGCCATCACCATGGGCGACCCGGCCGGCAACGGCCCGGAGATCACGGTGAAGGCGCTCTCCGACCCCGCCCTCTACGAGCGCTGCCGTCCTATCGTGGTCGGCGACGCCAAGATGATCGAGCAGGCCAAGGGCTTCGTTAACCATCCGGAGATCGAGGTCAACCCCGTCTCCGACGTCGCGGACGCCAAGTTCCAGGCGGGCACGATCGACGTCTACCACCTCGACCTCATCGACGACGTGGCCTCCTTCAAGCTGGGCGAGGTCTCCGCCGAGGGCGGCAACGCCGCCTTCCAGAGCGTCAAGCGCACGATCGAGCTGGCCATGGAGGGCAAGGTCGACGCCACCGTCACCAACGCCCTCAACAAGGAGGCCATGAACCTGGCGCTCGCGCCGCAGGGCATGCACTTCGACGGCCATACGGAGATCTACGCCACCTACACCGGCACCAAGAAGTACGCGATGATGCTCGCCCACCACGACTTCCGCGTGGTTCACGTGTCCACGCACTGCTCGCTGCGCGAGGCGTGCGACCGCGTGAAGACCCCGCGCGTCCTCGAGGTCATCAGGCTGGGGTGGCAGGCGTGCCGCGACCTCGGCATCGAGAGCCCCAAGGTCGCCGTCGCGGGCCTCAACCCGCACTCCGGCGAGCACGGCCTCTTTGGCACCGAGGAGATCGACGAGATCATCCCCGCCATCGAGCTCGCTCGTGCGGAGGGCATCGACGCCGTGGGCCCCTGCCCGCCGGACAGCGTCTTCTCCGAGATGAACGGCGGCTGGTACGACATCGTCGTCTGCATGTACCACGACCAGGGACACATCCCCACCAAGACGCTCGGCTTCGTGTACGACCGCGAGGCGGGCTCCTGGAAGGCCGTCGAGGGCGTGAACATCACGCTTGGCCTCCCCATCATCAGGACGTCGGTCGATCACGGCACGGGCTTCGCGCTCGCAGGCAAGGGAACTGCGAATGCGCTGTCGCTCGTGAACGCCATCGACTATGCGCTGCGCATGGCAAGGGGAAAGGAGTAGAGGGCCGTACGCGGCTGCGGGGCCTCGGGTTTGGCGACTGTCGGCCCCGCAGGAGGTACGAGGACTGCTGTTTGGCTAACGACAGCCCTCCCGTTTGATTCTTGCACAGCTTCAGAACAACATGGAAGGAGATAGGTTGCCATGACCTTGCAGATGATACTTGCGCTCGGCATTCTGATCTTTATGATCGTGTTGATTATGACCGACGCGCTTCCCTTCGGCGCGCCCCCCATCCTGGCGTGCTGCCTGCTCGTTGTTGCGAGCTCGCTCTTTGGCGCGGATTGGGAGATACAGTGGGACATTCCGTACGCCTTCGCTGGCTTCACCAACTCCACGGTATGGATGGTCGCGTTCTTCATGGCTGTTATCGCGGCGCTCCAGAAGACACGTCTCATCGACAAGATGAAGGACGTTATGCTCAATCTCGTTGAGAGAGGTGGCTTCAAGAGCTACGTCCTGCTCATCCTCGTTGTCATGGCCGGCGCCATCCTCATGGGTAACACTACGGGCTACTACATGCTAGTTCTTACGCTCGTTGCCACCATCCCATACAACAAGCAGCTCCCTACCTCTAAGCTTCTCATGCCTCTCGGCTTTGCCACTGGCAACGCAATCGTTCCCATCAATGTTGCGTTCTACTTTGGCATTGCCGTGAGCCTGCTCGAGGCAGCCGGCTATGACGGCCAGCCTGAGATGATGGGTTTCACCATTATGGCTACGGTTGCCTCCATTGGCTTCCTCGTCTGGACCATCGCCGCCTATAGGCTTCTTCCCGATCATGCGCTCGCCGAAGACGCCGTCTCCTCAGCCGATAGTGGGTCTCCAAAGGATGGCGCCTCTAAGCTTGCCTCCTGGCAGGAGTATCTTACGGTTGTTATGTTTGCGATTTCCGTTGTGGGTATGATGTTCGCTAACGATTTGGGCAACATCGCCTACGTGCTCCCGGGCATCTGCGCTTTCGTTCTGCTGTTTGCCAAGGTTATCAACTTCAAGGAAATGCGTGACGGTATCTTCTCGCCCCTCATCCTCATGATGGGCGGCGTCATCCCCGTTGCGAATGCTCTGGCTGACTCCGGCTTCACCACCATGATCGGCAACGCCGTTGCCGGCATGATGGGTAGTGCCATGCCCGGCTTCGTGGTCATTCTCGTCTTTTGCATCCTCACGAGCGTTTGCGCAACGTTTACCGGCTCCAACATGGGCTCTGTGTTCATCTTCGCCCCCATTGCCATTGCGACCTGCATGTCGCTGGGAATCAATCCCGTAGGAGCTGCTGCCGCGGTTACCTATGCCGGTTGGTGTGGCGGCTTCATGCCCATCGATGGCCTGCCTGCGCTCATCTTGGGCATGGGCAACTACACCATGGTCGAGTTCTGGAAGTATTCGGTGCCTATGTACATCGTGAAGATTGTTGCCCTTGCTCTAGGCGCTTCGATTGCGTTCCCGATGTAATCGTCTCTGTCTGCGTCCCGTTCGACCTCGTCGTGCGGGGCGCATTCTCTCGCGATGGCACAGCTGCCCGCGAGACGTGAAAGAGGTTGGTGTCGATGCCCCAGCATCCGTGCTATGTCTATGTCTCCTCGAAAGCCTCGGTTGACCCTGTGAAGACCATCATCGTTTGTCCTCCAGAGGAGAATGCCCGAACCGTTGAGAGTGCAGAGTGCTTCGCGTACGCATCAGGTTGGGTTAGCGCCGTCGAGGCTGATGCGTCCGTCCTTGTTGTCGCTATCTCACCTGAGGGCTGGGATGCGGTTCCAGCGGATTTGCCCTATCAGCTTTACCAAGAAAACAGACGTTCATTCAAGGCGGGTGACATGGGGAGTGCTGCCGCCGCCGGATCACTCTGGGCGTGGGAGACACTTATCTATCTTGTGGGCTATGCCGATGGTGCCACGTTCGCCGGTAACTTCCAGCTGAGCTGCCCGGGCTTTGCTGCCGCAAGTGTGCTCGTGGACGGCTCTCCCACGAACACCGCCGCCCTTGATGAACCCTCGATTCACTGGCTGGTTTCCCAGCCTCGAGACTACGCGGCCAAAAATCGCGATATCCCGATGAGCGTCTGGTTCATGGGTGAAGGCGATAGCGTCGCTATGCGCGAGCACGTCCTTACGGTCGATCACGCCGTCCTCGTGCGTGAGATTGAGGTCGCAGGTCGGCGCACCGAGGTATTCGAGAACCCCAAGAACGCTGGCATGCAGATGCGTGTGACGCCTGAGCTCACCGGGGCTGTGCCCGTAATCGCCGCTGCCGGCATAGATTTCTTCTGCCGCGTCATTCGATGGAAGAATGCGCCTGACGGTACGCTCGCCCTGCGGCGTACCAAAGAGGAGTTCTATCATGATGGCACTTATTATCATGACGAGGTGGAGCATGGTGGTGAGCACTACCACTATGCCGTGTACCTGCCTCGTGGTTATACGCGCATCCAGGCCCGTGGCCTTGCGCTCGTCATCTCGATCCACGGTCGTGGTGAGCCCACGTGGATTTTCTCGGCAAAGAACGGTTGGGAGGATCTCGCTGACGAGACTCGAGCCTTCGCGCTGATGCTGCCAGATTCGCCGGGTAACGTCTGGTCTGAGCAGCGCGACGCGCCCGCACTCATTAAGATGATTGAGCGGACCCTCGATTTGTTCGGACTGTGCCGCGAGCGTACCTACATCACTGGGTTCTCGAACGGTGCGGTGTTCACCTGTCAGATAGCCTCTCTCCATCCCGAGTACTTCGCGGCGGCGTCTCCATGGAACGGCCCGAGTCTTGAGGCGATTACTTCGAGTGGCCTGGGGCGGTTCATTGTCTCGCCAGATTTTGTCGACAAGGGCTATGGCATGCCGTTTTGGATTGCCTGCGGTGATGCCGACGACAAGGCTGGTGAGCTCGAGTCTGATGAGGTCCAAAAGATTCTCTCTGCGAATGGCTGTGACGCTGCCGTGGGGGAGGAGCTCGATGCCCATGCGTTCTACGCTCCCGATAAGGGGTACGCGCAAGGCGATCGCTTTTCGACTGTGGAGTATCGAAACGGGGCTGGCGTGGTAATGGTCTCGTTGACCCGTATGAAAAACATGCCACACGGTGCCATCGCCGACGAGGCTCGTGCGGCGTGGGAGTTCATGAAGCGCTTCAGGCGCCCGGTGGGCGCGCGGCGTGTGGAGGTGATTTAGATGATTGATCCCCTGGTTCAGTTTTCGCAGAACGGCGGAAAGCTCGTCGAGACCGCGGTGCCCGCCGCTTTGGTGGCCGCGCCAAATCCCGAGAACGAGGTAAACGCCGAGGCGGGTATTGAGCGGACCATGTGCGTTTATGTGCCCGTTTCAGGAGTGCCGCATCCCAAGCAGGCCCAGGTTCTCATGGTGCTGCGCGATGGCGGTGATCTCACAAGCGCTCAGAGGACCATCGACCAGCTGAAACTCGCTGAGCTCGCCGAGCGCGAGCATGCGATCGTGGTACTTCCCAATCCGCTCGGCGATGGATGGAATTACACCCAAGATCCCACTCGCGACGATGACACACAGTTCATTGTCCGTTGCTTTGCGGCACTTAAGCCTGCGACAGGTGTCTCGGGCTTTAATGGGATGATTTTTCATTTAGCGTGCTCGTCGACGGCTTCCGCCATGACGTGGACGCTCGCGGCCGAGCACCCGCTCGATGCAGCTGCCATCATGCTGGGTGCTTTCCCCGATGGTTTCGAGCTTCCTACGGGTAAGGGGGCCGAGCAGGTTGCGTGGCTCTACGAGACGAGCGCAGTTGCAGAGGCAACGCTTGCGCAGACGAATGGCGTCGATGGCGTCACTGAGGACCTCGGAGGTCGCACTCGTCACGTGCAGGCGGCGAATCCAAATGTCGCCTACGTCGTGGGTGACAAAGGACTCTCAGCCGAGGAGGTCACGTACGCTTGGGAGCATATGTTCTCTAGGTGCCGTCGTTGGCGCAACGACGATTTTGGTACTTATCAGGCTCGCATCGATTTTGAGCGGCGCGGTTTTACCCCACATGTGGACGACACATCACTTGGTCTTGCGGATGGCCTGGCCCGCACGTGGTTCGAGTACGTTCCGCCTCAGCTGCGTGACACCAACAAGCCGGCTCCGCTTGTGTTTTACTTCCATGGCATCAACTGCTGCGGTCTTTATGGTGCCGAGCAGAGCGGCTGGGCCGATATCGCCGATCGCGACGGGGTCATTTGCGTATTCCCTGACGCTACAGCAGAGATGCGCTGGAATGCATGGAACGATACCCGCATTCCCTCAGACATCGACTTCGTCTTGGCTCTCATCGAGCACATGGAGACGGTCCACCCCATTGACCATACGCGTATCTATGTCTCGGGCTTCTCGATGGGATCGATGTTCTCCAACGCGCTTGCAGGAACCTATCCTGAGCTCTTTGCCGGTGTGGTGGCTCTCAATGGTCCGCACGTGAGTTATTTTGCAAACCTTGATGAGTCGGTTCCGGGCATGTTGCTGTTTAACAAGAACTCGATGCTCAAGGATTTACCCGCAGGCGACGACGGTCCATCGCCGGCGCATGTCATGAGCGACGAGAAGCGTGCGGCCTACAGCTACCGCATGCCATTCGTCCAGTTTGCGGGCATCATCGACGGCGTCGGTTTTGAGTCGGGGCACCTGTTTCCTGTGACCTGCGATGAGGACAGCGCTTGGGGCCCCACTGTTGCGTTCTGGAAGCGCTTCAACAACATCCCTGTTGAGCCGCTCTATGGCGATAGCGCTTCGGGGTTCGCGTCTTCGCGTGAGACTGAGGAAGGCGGCGAGGATGCTCGCTTTATCCATCAGGCATGGGCGACCTCCGACGAGGGAGGTGAGGTGCTCTACCACTTCGTCGTGACAAAGCGCATGCCGCATGCCGTCGACCTGCGCGAGGTCGAGATAGGCTGGGAGATCATCAAGCACTACGCACGCGAGAAGGACGGCTCACTCGTGCGCCTTGACTAGGATGGCGGGGCGCCGCCGAAGTTCTTCTCGCCCGGCGTCGTCCCTTTGGTGATGAGAAGGAGGCAAGATGCCCAAGACCCTTCCGGGCCTCACGCCCGACGGACAGATTTACTTTGACGAGGAGATGGCATTCCTGGAGGCCATGCTCCCGCCCGGTCCCTGGGCCACCGCCCACGGGCCGGGCCTCATCGAGACGCCTGCCGGCACGCTGCTCTGCTGTTGGTTTGCCGGAACCTTCGAGGGGGACGCGGACGTCAACATCGTGGTCTCGCGCCTCGAGAAGGGTGCCGACCAATGGGGCGAGCCTGCGATGATCTCGACCGACAACGAGTTCTCAAACCAGAACCCGTCGCTGTTCCTCGCACCGTCCGGCGAGGTCTGGTGCATGTACACCTCGCAGCGCGGCCGCGAGCCCGGCAAGGACAACATGCAGTACACCTCGGTCATCAAGCGTCAGGTCTCCACGGACGACGGCCTCACCTGGTCCGAGCCTGAGGTCGTCCTCCCCGAGGAGGGCACCTTCGCCCGCCAGCCCATCCAGGTCCTCTCCAATGGCCGCTGGATCTACGGCCTGTGGCTCTGCACGGACAGCGCGAGCGGCCTCGCCGGCGACCCGAGCGCCTTTGCGATCTCCGACGACCAGGGCGCCACGTGGCGTCGCGTGGACATGCCGGGCTCTGCCGGGCGCGTCCACCCGAGCGTCGTCGAGCTCGAGCCAGGGCACCTCGTCGCCTTCATGCGCAGCAGGGAGGCGGACTGGGTCTATCGCAGCGAGTCAGCCGACTACGGCGACACCTGGGGCGTCCCCGAGCCCACGCCGCTGCCCAACAACAACTCCGGAATCGCGGCGATCAAGCTGGCGAGCGGCCGCATCGCCCTCGCATACAATCACAACTCCGCGCCGAGTACCTACGGCAGGACGGGAGCGTGGCCGGCGCTGCGCAACCCCGTCTCCATCGCGCTCTCCGAGGACGGCGGCCTCACGTTCCCGCTCATCCGCAATGTGGAGCGCGGCGAGGGGTATGTGGGCGAGGAGAACAAGTTCAACAACCGCCAGTACGAGTACCCTTGCATCATGCAGGCGTCCGACGGGATGATTCATGTGGCCTACGCCTACCAGACCCGGCGAGGCGTCAAGTGGGTCGCGCTCTCGGAGGACGACGTCATGGGCAAGGTCCGCGGTGCGGGCACCTACAACCCCACGTCGGGCGAGGGCGCCCGCAGGAGCTAGCTGGGGGCGACGCATGATCTACGACGGACTGGGCGCCATCGGGCTCTATCGCGGGCTTTCCCGCGGCCTCGACGTGCTCATCGACTGGCTGGGTCAGAACGACCCCGCCGACCTGCCGCTCGGCATCACCCCGATCGACGGCAACCGCGTCTACGCCAACGTCATGAACGCGAGCACCAAGTACGAGAAGGACGCCCGCTTCGAGACGCACCGCAAGTACATGGACGTCCAGATCGACCTCGAGGGCGCCGAGTGCTTCAAGACCACCCCGGGCGCCACGGTGCCCGCCGGTGACTTCGACGAGGCCACGGACAAGGGCTACTGCCACGCGGCCGAGGGCAACGACGACCTCCTCGAGGGGTGCCTCGCCGGCGGGCGCTTCGTCGTCTTCATGATCGGCGAGCCGCACATGCCCAACCTCGTGACCCCGGGCGCGGAGCCCGGAGCAATCAAGAAGATATGCTTCAAGGTCGTGGGTGACCAGTTCTGGGATGAGGTCTAGCATGTGACGGGGGACGGAGGGGCCGCTACCGCTCCGTCCCCCTGCCGTGCGCGAGGGGAGGTGAGGAGATGCTGGTGACGCGAGACGGCGCGGTTCTTCTCGCCGCGACGTTCTGCTACCTGGCGAGCACGATGCTCGCGAACCCGCTCGTGGCGGGCTTCGCCGGGACGCTCGGCGCCACCGCTGCGATGATGGGCGTGCTCACCGCGCTCATGAACGCGTGCTCGCTCGTCGTGCGCCCCGTCGCCGGCAACCTCTCCGACCGCCTCCCCAAGCGCCGCCTCGCCCTCGCGGGCGCTGCCCTCATGCTCGTGACCGCGCTCGGGCAGGCGCTGGCGCCGAGCACCGCCCTTCTCGCCGTCATGCGCCTCGCCAACGGGGCCGGCTACTCGCTCTGCTCGGTGTGCATGTCCACGTGGTTCGCCGAGACGCTCCCGCCCGCGCGGCTGGGGCAGGGGATGGGGATCTTCGGCCTCATGAACGCCCTCGGCATGGCCGTGGGGCCCGCGCTCGGGATCGCCGTCTCGGACGCGCTGGGCTACCGTCCCGCGCTCGGCCTCTCCGCCGCCTTCGCGGCGCTCTCGCTCGCAGGCGTTCTCCTCGTCCGTGACGGGGGAGCCACGCGGGGCGGTCGGGGCGCTCAGGGCGAGAAGGACGTGCGCCCCCGGCTCCGCCTGCTCGATCGTCGCGCCGTCCCGGCGGCCGTCGTGGTGGCGCTCTTCACGATCCCGTACATGGCCACCCAGTCGTTCCTCGTGAGCTATGCCGAGGCCCGCGGGCTGGACGTCCCCACGGGCGCCTTCTTCACGGTCTACGCCGCCGCGCTCATGGCGCTGCGCGTCCTTCTCGGCCGCGCGTTCGACCGGGTGGGCTTCGTGCCCTTCGTGGTGGCGTCCGGCGCGTCGTCCGTGGCGTCGCTCGTGCTTCTCGCCACCATGGACGGCCCGGCAGGGCTTTTGCTCGCGGCGCCGCTCATGGCCGGCGGCTACGGCGTCATGTGCTCGGTCTGCCAGTCAACGGCCGTGCGCGCGGTGGGGGCGGGGCGCGTGGGGCTTGCCAACAGCACGTACTACATGGGGTTCGACGTCGGCATGACGCTCGGCCCCGTGATCGGCGGGGCGCTCTTTGGGTCGGTCGACCTCGCATGGTTCTTCCCGGCGCTCACGCTGACGGCGCCTGTGGCCGTCGTGGTCGCCGTACTATCCGCCGGCGCGGGACGCAACCGCCAGAGGAGTAAAAGGAACAGGGAAATGTAGGTCCAGCGTCGGGTAGAATAAGCCTCGTGTTTCTTGTCCATGCGTCCGGCATGGCAGCCTTGATGGGCCCTTGCCCCTTCCTGGGGAATTATGATCGGGCATCAATCTGCCGGGCGCCGAATTCCCAGGAGGGGAACTGAATGAAGGAGTACCTAGAGTCCAAGGACCAGGTCCTGGGCGAGCTTTCCTCTGACGAGGAGAGCGGCCTGACCGCGGCGGAGGCCTCGAGCCGCCTGTCGCAGTACGGGCCCAACGAGCTGGAGAAGGAGGAGAAGACCCCGCTCTGGAAGCGCTTCTTCGAGCAGATGGCCGACCCGATGGTCATCATGCTCATCGTCGCGGCCGTCATCTCCGCCGTCACCGGCATGATCCAGGGCGAGTCCGAGTGGGCCGACGTCATCATCATCATGGCGGTCGTCATCATCAACTCCGTGCTCGGCGTGGTCCAGGAGGCCAAGTCCGAGCAGGCGCTCGAGGCCCTGCAGCAGATGAGCGCCGCGCAGTCCAAGGTCATCCGCGACGGCAGGATGGCGCACCTGCCCTCCGCCGAGCTGGTTCCGGGCGACATCGTCCTGCTCGAGGCCGGCGACTCCGTGCCCGCCGACTGCCGCGTCCTGGAGAGCGCCTCGATGAAGATCGAGGAGGCCGCCCTCACCGGCGAGTCCGTGCCCGTGGAGAAGCACACCGACGCCATCGCGCTCGACGCCGGCACCGACGACGTGCCCCTGGGCGACCGCAAGAACATGTGCTACATGGGCTCCACCGTGGTCTACGGCCGCGGCAAGGCCGTCGTTGCCGCCACCGGCATGAAGACCGAGATGGGCAAGATCGCCGATGCCCTCACCACCGCCAAGAAGGAGCTCACCCCGCTCCAGATCAAGCTCAACGAGCTCTCCGGCATCCTCACCAAGCTGGTGCTGGCGATCTGCGTGATCATCTTCGCCGTCGACCTCATCCGCCACGGCTCCGAGCTCGGCTCCAACCCCGAGATGATCCTCGACACCTTCATGGTCGCCGTGTCGCTGGCCGTCGCCGCCATCCCCGAGGGCCTCGTGGCCGTGGTCACGATCGTGCTCTCCATGGGCGTCACCAAGATGTCCCGTCGCCAGGCCATCATCCGCAAGATGACCGCCGTCGAGACGCTCGGCTGCACCCAGATCATCTGCTCGGACAAGACCGGCACCCTCACGCAGAACAAGATGACCGTCGTCAAGCACGAGGTCGAGGGACCCGACGAGCTGCACGTCCGCGCCATGGCCCTCTGCTCCGACGCCAAGTGGGACCCCGAGAAGGGCGAGTCCGTGGGCGAGCCCACCGAGTGCGCGCTCGTCAACGACGCCGCCAAGCTCGGCTTCTACGAGGGCGGCAACGCCGAGAAGTACCCGCGCGTGGGCGAGGCCCCGTTCGACTCCGGCCGCAAGATGATGTCCGTCGTGGTGAAGACCCCCGAGGGCACCTTCGAGCAGTACACCAAGGGCGGCCCCGACGTGGTCCTGGGCCGCTGCACCACGGTCATGAACGCCGACGGCTCCGTCGAGAAGCTCACCGACGCCCGCCGCGAGAAGATCATGGCGGCCAACAAGGACATGGCCAACCAGGCGCTGCGCGTCCTCGCCTCCGCCGTGCGCATGCACAAGGCCCAGCCCGCCGACTGCAGCCCCGAGGCGCTCGAGCACGACCTCACCTTCCTGGGCCTCTCCGGCATGATCGACCCCGAGCGTCCCGAGGTCGCCCCGGCCATCGCCGAGGCCAGGGAGGCCGGCATCCGCCCGGTCATGATCACCGGCGACCACATCGACACCGCCGTGGCCATCGCCAAGAACCTCGGCATCTGCAAGGACGCCTCCGAGGCCATCACCGGCGCCCAGCTCGACAAGATCTCCGACGAGGACTTCAAGGACGCCGTCACCCAGTACAGCGTCTACGCCCGCGTCCAGCCCGAGCACAAGGCCCGCATCGTCGACGCGTGGAAGAGCCGCGACAAGATCGTGGCCATGACCGGCGACGGCGTGAACGACGCCCCGTCCATCAAGCGCGCCGACATCGGCGTGGGCATGGGCATCACCGGCACCGACGTCACCAAGAACGTGGCGGACATGGTCCTCGCGGACGACAACTTCGCCACCATCATCAACGCGGTGGAGGAGGGCCGCAGGATCTACGACAACATCCGCAAGGTCATCCAGTTCCTGCTCTCCGCCAACATCGCCGAGGTGCTCTCGGTCTTCGTGGCCACGCTCGTGGGCTTCACGATCTTCCAGCCGGTCCAGCTGCTCTGGATCAACCTCATCACGGACTGCTTCCCGGCGCTCGCGCTCGGCATGGAGGAGGCCGAGGGCGACATCATGAAGCGCAAGCCGCGCAAGGCGTCCGACGGCGTCTTCGCGGGCGGCATGGGCGTCGACATCCTCTTCCAGGGCATCGTGATCACCATCCTGGTGCTGGCCTCGTTCTTCGTGGGCGTCTACCTCGACATGGGCTACATCAACATCGCGGACATGATCGCCGGCACCGCCGACGAGGAGGGCGTCACCATGGCGTTCATCACCCTGTCCATGGTGGAGATCTTCCACTGCTTCAACATGCGCAGCCGCCGTCAGTCGCTCTTCAGCATGAAGAAGCAGAACAAGTGGCTCTGGGGCGCCGCCATCCTCGCGCTCGTCCTCACCGTCATCGTCGTGGAGGTCCCGTTCCTCGCCGAGATGTTCGGCTTCATGGAGCTCCCGATGGAGGCCCTCGCCGCGGCCCTTGGCCTCGCGTTCCTGATCATCCCGATCATGGAGGTCTACAAGGCCGTCATGCGCGGCATCGAGAAGAACCAGGACTAGCCCTTCTCGGCATACGCACGTCCGAGGGGACGGGGCTTCGGCCCCGTCCCCTTTTTTAGCCCGGGCCGGGCGGGTCGTCCCCGAGCCCGGGCCGGGTCGTTCCCGTGGACGGACCCGCCCGTTCTTCTCGCCCGGCGCTGACCTCCTCCTTGATTCAGGTATTTATTACATGGAAAACCATGTAGCAACCCGGGCCAAATGTCGGAAACGGCCCTTCCGAGGCGAGTTGCTACATGGTTTTGAAGTAGGTAAATTCTCGAACTACCATCGTGAGGTCCGGGCTGACCGCCAAACCCGCCTATGATAGAGTGTCCTCAGGCGACCCCCATCGCTCCCAAGCGAGGGGAGTGGTATGCCGGTCATCCTTTCTCACAGCTCCGCCCTTGAGCTTCTGCGTGCCGTTCCGCCGCAGGTGAGGATGTATCCGCATGTGGCGGAGCCGCTGCGGCTTGCGGACATCTCGACTGATTCTCGCGAGCTCCGCTCCCTCGACGTGCGCTCGTTTGGCATCCGAAGGGATCCCATCCACGTTCTCGTGTCGAGGTCTGCCCGTGAGATTCAGTCATCCGGCGTGAAGACGCATCACTTCGGTCTCGCCGTCATGCCGGGCGGCCTGCTGCTGGAGCTCTCCCCAGGTGTGTATACCGCCGGGCCCGAGCTCTGCTTCATCCAGATGGCGAGGAAGTCCTCGCTCGTGGGCGCCGTCGTGCTGGGCTGCGAGCTCTGCGGGCGATACTCGCACTTCTCGGAGATGGTCTCCGGATACTACGAGCGCCCGCCGCTCACGTCTGTCGAGAAGATCGGGGAGGTCGTGAGCGCCCTTCCCGGGCTCTATGGCGTCAGCCGGGCGCGCGAGGCCCTGCGCTGGGTGCGTGACGGTGCCCGCTCGCCGATGGAGACGGCGCTGTCGGCGGAGCTCTTCCTGCCCGGACGGCACAAGGGACTCGCCTTCGTGAGGCCTGAGCTCAACTACGAGGTGCAGCTCGAAGAGGCCGCGGCGATCATCACGGGGACGAGGAGCTGCTCGATAGACGTTGCCTGGCCGGGCGTTCGCCGCGGCGTGGAGTACGACAGCCTGGAGTTTCACCTCGATCCCGAGAAGGACCTGCGTCGCAAGGAGGCGCTTGAGCACATGGGGTGGACGATAAACACCATCAAGCTCGACCAGATGGCAGACCATGCTGCCCTCATGCGCGCGGTCGCGCTCTTCGAGGGCGCCGTCCCGCGCCAGCCGGGCGGTCCCGCCTCTGAGGAGGAGGTGGCAGAGCTGCACCAGCGGCTCCTGCGCGCAACGCGGTGCGGGATGGGGCTCGAGCGGGCGCTCTTTGGCGTTCCGGTTACGCACGGCGCGGTGAGGGTGCACGTGTAGGGCTTGGCGGCGCCGTCCTTCTCCCCGTGCGGGAGAGGATGGCCCCCGCCCCTACGCCACGCCGGCGAGGCCGAGGGCCATGCCCAGCAGCGACACCGCAATCGGCAGCAGCGCGCACGAGACGAGGACGTAGCGATACGTGTCGCGGACCTCGGTCTTGGCGGCCTGGTTTGCGGCGAGCATCGCCGAGGTGTGGGGCAGCAGCGTGGCCGGCCCCACGGACGCCATGCAGAGCACGCGGTGCATCATCGCCGGGTCGAGCCCGGTGGCAAGCAGCGTCTGCGCCATGCTGCTGAGGTAGATGTTGAGCGCCCCGATGGCTGAGCCCGTGATGCCGGCGATGGCGAAGATCGTGATGAATCCCTGCCAGAGGGGGTTCAGGCTCGTGGACATGAGCGCCTCGATGATGCCCTGGTAGGCGGGCGATGCTACCACCACGCCGCCAAAGCCCATGATGGCGGCAACGGAGACGAGCGAGCTCAGGCCGCTCGTGCAGGACTCGCCGACGGCGCGTCTGACGTTTTCGATCCGCCCGCGGTAGAGCAGGCACGCCGCGATCACCGAGGCGAGCATCGAGACGGTCACGGCATCGGTGGCCTGCATGCCCGCCGCGCGCTGCAGCACAAAGACCAGCGCAACGAGAAGGACGATCGGCGCGAAGCACGCCCAGACGGGCGGCGTCTCGGCGTCGTCCGGGCGCGAGAGCGTCTCCCCGGGGCTGGGGGCGAAGTGCTCCCCGCGCCTGCGGCAGCGCCCAATCTCCCACTGCAGGTAGGCGTAGGAGAGCACGAACATCACCACGGAGCAGATGACGCCGAGCGGCGCCCCCGCGTAGGCGTCCGTCCCGAGGAAGCTCGCGGGGATGAGGTTCTGCGTGGAGGGGATGCCCGGCATCATGACCATGCCGAGCGTGGCGGGGCAGGCCATGATGGCTGCCACGATGAGCTTCTTGGGGATGTCCGCGCGCTCGAAGAGCTCGGCGGCGATGGGGTAGACCGAGAAGGCGATGATGAACGCGCTGATGCCGCCGTAGGAGAGCACGAGCCCCGTGACCATGATCACGAGCAGCGCGTGCTTCTCGCCCACGAGGCGCAGCATGCTGCTGGCGATGCCCGCCGATGCACCGGAGTCGCCCATGACGCGCCCGAAGACGGACCCGAGGGCGAAGAGCAGGAACCAGCTGCCCACGAAGGCGGCCATGTCGCCCATATAGCTCTCGTTGATGGCGGCAAGGACGTCCATCCCGTTGGCGAGGATGACGACGAGCGAGGCGACGAGCGAGACCACCACCATGTGCCAGCCGCGCCAGATGAGGGCGACGATGGCGACGACGGCGAGGACGAGTCCGGCGATGCCGAGCATGGGGGCTCCAATCCGCTGGGCCTTCCGAGGCGGTGCCAGTGTATGCCGCCTGCGTGGTCGGCACCTCGCCGATGACGTATCGTCGCTGACGCGTTACATGCCGGAAGCGGCGCGATAACAACGGGGGCGCTCCGCGTCAGCCTGGCGCTATACTGGCTGCGGACAGGACGACGGAAGGGCGCGCGTGGCACGACGGTCACCCAAATCACCCAAGAGAAGGCGCGGGGGCGGCGCGCCGGCAGGCGCCCCCTCGCTGCCGGCGCTCTCCTCCCTGACCGAGCTTCCCGCCTTCGGCGAGCTCTCCTGCTCCGAGCGTCAGCGCTCCGCCTTCGGCGCCGCCCGGGACCGGGCCGTGGCGGCGGGGGCCGAGAAGGACGAGCTCGTCATGGGGTGTGTCGTGCGCCTTGACCGGGGCTTTCCTGCCGTGCTCTGCGAGGACGCCGTCTTTCGCGCCGAGTTCTCGGCGCGGCTCACCAAGGGCGGGCTCGCGGGAAGGGCGGAGTCCCGCGCCGCGGTGGGGGACTGGGTCTGCGCGCGCCGGCCGCACGGCCACGACATGGGCCTCATCGAGGAGATCCTCCCGCGCGAGAGCGACATCGCCCGCTGGCGCGGCGGCGCGCGGGGCGAGCGCCAGACGCTTGCCGCCAACGTCGACCTCGTGCTGGTGGTTCAGCAGCTCGGCGAGCGACCCGTGTCCTGCGAGCGGCTCGCCCGCTCGGCGGTGATCGCGCGCGACTGCGGCGCCGAGGTCGCCGTCGTGCTCACGAAGGCGGACCGCGCCTCGGACGACGTCCTTACGCGCGACGTCGCGGCGGTGCGCGAGGTGCTCGGCGAGGCGTGCCCGCTCGCGCTCACGTCCTCGGCCGAGCGGGAGGACGAGGTGGGGCGCGTGTCCGCGTGCGCGCGGGCGCTGGGCGTGCCCTGGGGGGTCGACGCCGTGCGGTCGCTCGTCCCGGATGGCGTGGTGGCGATCGTGCTGGGGGAGTCCGGGGCGGGCAAGTCCACGCTGCTCAACGCCCTTCTCGGCCGCGAGGTGCTGGAGACGGGCGCCGTGCGCGCCGCGGATGACATGGGCCGCCACACAACGGTCGCGCGTCGGATGGTGTCGCTCCCGGGCGCGGGCGTGATCGTCGACGAGCCAGGCCTCAGGAGCCTTCCCATCGTCGGCCATGAGCGCGGCCTCGCCATGGTCTTTCCCGAGGTCTCCGAGGCCGCGCAAGGCTGTCGCTTCCGCGACTGCACCCACACCCACGAGCCGGGGTGCGAGGTCCTGGAGAGGCGGGCCTCCGGAGAGATCTCGCCCGCGCGGGCAGACGCCTACGTGGCGCTCGCCTCGGAGATGCGCGAGAGCGCGGCCTCGCTCGACCCGGACGTCGTGCTGTAGGGGGCCCGACTGCGCCGCGAGGCCGCTTCTTGGTGCGACGGGGAGCTCCCGGCGCGGCCACCACGCCCCCAAGGCATCGCGAGGCGAGAAGAACGACGGTGTGAACGAAATCTCGCCAAATTGAGGACGCCGTGTGAAGGCGTCTTTTTGTACGTCGGTTCGAATAACTTATGTCAACCAAACTGCGCTGCGGATTGATGCGCTTCGGTCAGCTGGCCGTCAGCGAGCGGTATGACGCCGGACGAGATATCTCCGAACGAGGGGGTGGGTTTGCCCCGTGGAGCGGAGAATCCCCCTCACACGCCTTGGCTCGAAGTTGAGGACGGGAAGGGGGTTCGGATGAGGCGACGGTTCAGATTGATGGTCTCGGGCGCCTGCGCGCTCGTAGCGGCGCTGGTCTGCGGGGTCTATGGGCAGCACGTTCGCGACGAGGCGGAGCGCGTGAGGACGGAGGCGCTCGAGCGCTACGGGGGCGAGGTCGTGAGCCTCCTCGTTGCCCCGAACGGCCTTGAGGCGGGGGAGGTCGTCGACAGGCAGAACGTCGTCGAGCGGGACTGGCTCGCCGACCTCGCCCCAGAGGGGGCCGTCGTCGGCATCGACGCGGTGCTGGGCGAGGAGGTGACGGTCCCGGCCGCGGCGGGGTCCCCGCTCACCGAGCTCAACTTCCGCGACAGCGAGGACGCGATCGACGTCCCCTCGGGACGCGTCGCCCTGTCGATCCCGGTGATGGAGGACCTGGGGCTGCCCTCCTCCGCCGCCGAGGGAACGACGCTTGCCGCGTATGAGGTCACCGACTCGGGGGTGAGCCTCCTTGCGGCCGACCTCACCGTGCTTCGCGCGCCCGGCGAGCATGCGTCGGTGGGCTCGCGCGGCGCGGTCACGCTCTCGGTGTCCCCTGACAGCGTGGCGAGCATCCTCGCGTCGAGCGCGGAGGGGAGCCTGCGTCTCGCCCTCCCTGCCGACGACGCTGAGGGGCTCGAGACGGGGGCGGAGGTCGTTCGGCCGGAGGCCGGAGCTGAGCAGGGCGTGCCCGCCGTGGAGGCGGAGGCGCCGGGCGAGGAGGGGGATGCCTCATGAGCGAGTGGGTCGCCGTGTGCGACGAGAGGGACTACGAGCTGATGGGCCGCGTCGCGCGCTCCTTGGACGCCTCGGCGGAGATGGAGCTCGTCGGAACCCCTGATGCGCTGAGAAGAACGGTGTTCGAGGCGGTCCCCGGCGAGCTGGGAGTGATTGTCGGCCAGGTCGACGGGGGCGTGTCCGACGTGAACCTTGCCGCCGCGATTGCCCACGACGGGAACGCCCGGCGGGTCGTGCTCGCGCGCCACGGGGTCTCGGGCTCGCTGCGCTCCCGTGCGGCCCGCGCCGGGATAGACGACGTCGTGGACCTCGACGAGGGCGACGGCGGTCCGGGAGATGGCGCGTCTGCGGGCGATGGGGGTCGCTCGGCGCAGAGTCCCGATTGCCCTCCCGGGCCGTCCGCGCGCCTGTCCCCCGGGCGGGAGGGTGCCGCGGTGCTGACGTTTTGCTCGGGTCGCGGCGGCGTCGGGAAGACCTCGGTCGTGGCCGCCTTCGCCGCCCAGGCGCAGCGGTGGGGGATGAGGGCCCGCATGCTCGACCTCGACCTCTCCTGCGGGAACCTGTTCAGCTGCTTCGGCCTGCCGAGGGGCACCGATCTCTCCCGGCTGGTCGAGGGCGGGGACCTCGAGGGGTCCGAGGCGGGGTCGTGCGTCGCGGTGACGCCCCTGCTGGGGCTTGCGGGGCCCTGCGAGAGGCCGGAGTCCGCCGAGCTCGTCTCGCCTCATGTCGCCGAGCTCATCTCTGGGCTCGCGAGGGGGTGTGACCTCCTGCTCGTCGACACGTCGACGACGCTCACCGATGCGGTGGCGCAGGCCGCCCAGCTTGCGGACCGGCTGGTCATCGTCTCTGACGATCGGCCGGGGGGCACGGCGGCGCTCGCGCGCGTGGGAGGCCTTGCGGTGAGGCTTGGCGTCGCCCGAACGCGCATCGCTCGCCTCGAGAACAGGGCGAGCCCGCGGAGGGGGACCGACCTCGCCTTGGGACGTGCCGAGGTCGGTCTCGAGGTCGCGCGGGTGTATCGGGCCTTTGACGGAGGTGACGAGGCGGCGGACCTCCTTGCCGAGGGGCTCGCGCTCGAGCTTCCCGATTCGGGAGGGCCCTTTGCGGAGTCGGTCGCCATCTCGCTCGCGCAGCTGCTTGCGGAGCTTGGGAGGCTGCCGGCGTGCGAGGAGGCGGCGCGTGCCGCGGAGGGTTCGACGACGCGCCGTCGGCCGGTCTTCTTCGGGCTGCGGAGGGAGGCGAGGTAGATGTCACTTCTCGAGAGGGTTCGTGCCGTCGGGCCCGAGGCTGGCCTAGGGGGTTCCGAGGCGAGGGACCTGAGGGAGGCCCGCCGCGGCCTCAAGGCGGCGCTCGTCGAGCGGCTCGGCCTCGCCGTCATCGCGGGGATGCTCTCGTGGGAGGACCCCGGGAGGGCGCGCGACGAGCTGGGCGTGGCGCTCGACGCGATCCTCAACACGCAGGACTTTGGCTCCCTTGGTCCCGACGAGCGCTCCCTGCTCTCACGGCAGATACTGGACGAGGTCTGCGGGCTTGGGCCCATCCAGCCGCTGTTGGAGGATGACGAGATAACCGAGGTCATGATCAATGGCTGCGACGCGCTGTTCTACGAGCGCGAGGGGGAGCTCCACGCGGCCGACACCGTCTTCGACTCCCCAGAGCAGATCATGATCGTCCTCGACCGCATCCTCGCCCCCCTTGGGAGGCGCCTCGACCGATCGAGCCCCCTCGTGAGCGCCCGGCTCGCCAACGGCGACCGCGTGAACGCCGTGGCGTCCCCCGCCGCGATCGACGGTCCGGCGGTCACCATCCGCAAGTTCTCCGACCGCATCCGAACGCTGGGGCGCCTGGTGGAGCTGGGGTCCCTGCCGGGATGGTATGCGACGCTCCTCTCCTGGGCAGTGAGGGCACGCGCCTCGATCGCCGTCGCCGGCAGCACGGGGTCGGGCAAGACGACGCTGCTCAATGCGCTCTCCTGCGAGATACCCCGCGGGGAGAGGATCGTGACGATCGAGGACTCGGCGGAGCTTCGCTTTGACGCCCACCCCAACGTGGTGCGCCTCGAGGCGCAGGATGCCTCCATCGAGGGCGTGGGAGAGGTGACGATCAGGGACCTCGTAAAGAACTCCCTGCGCATGAGGCCCGATCGCATCGTCGTGGGGGAGGTGCGCGGAGAGGAGTGCGTGGACATGCTGAACGCCCTCAACACGGGGCATGACGGCTCGCTCACCACGCTCCACGCCGGCAGCGCCGAGGAGGCGGTCCTTCGCCTCATCCTCATGGCCAGGTTTGGGATGGACCTGCCGACAGCCCTCATCGAGGAGCAGATAGCCACCGCCATCGACCTCGTCGTCATGATGAGGCGCCTCGCTGACGGAAGGCGCGTCGTAACGTCGATGACGGAGGTGTCGCGCGGGGAGGACGGGGGCGCCCTCCTCGAGGAGTGCGTTCTCTTCGACCGGTCCGACCGCTCGTGGCGCCTCGTTCGGGAGCCGGCGTTCGTGGGAAGGGCGATCGATGACGGGGTCCTGGACGAGGGGGAGGTGAGCGGATGGAGGGAGTGCTTGTCCTCGGGGTCGCTCTGATGACGTTCCTGGCGACGCTTGCCCTTGTGCCGGGAGGGGGCGAGGGGGACGCCTGGTCTCCCGGTCGCCTCGCGCGGCGCGCGGGACACCGTGCGGCACGGCTCATGAGGCGCCTCGGCGAATCGGTGGCGGTCTCCCTGCTGGTCGGGACGGGCGTGGGACGGAGGCTCGCGCTCGAGGCGAGCTCCTCGCCCGCGGCGATCGCGCTTGGCGTCGGCCCCGAGGGCTCGCTTGCCGCGCTCCTCTGCGCGGGGGCGCTCGCCTGCGTGCTCTTCGGGCTGCTCCTCGCCTCCCCGCTCGCGTGCCCCGTGGCGGGGCTCGCGCTCGTCGGGGCGTGCGTGTCGCGCGACGCCGCGAGGGGGAGGCGTCTCAGGCGAGAGGTCCTCGGCGCCATGCCGGGCATCTACCGCACGCTTGCCGTTGCCATGGGCTCTGGCCAGACGCTCGCCCAGGCGGTCGAGTATGTGGGGACGCACGAGCGTGGCCCGGCCTCGGCGGCGTTTGCCCGCATGTCACTCCGCCTTCGATGCGGGATGGGTACCGAGGAGGCGGTCGAGGCGCTTTCGGGAGAGCTGGACGTGCCGGGCGCCGAGCTGCTCGCGACGGCCCTCGTCATCTCCCATCGGACGGGCAGCCCCCTCCGAGACCTGCTCGTCAGGTCGGCTCGGCTGGCCGAGCGCCAGGGCGAGTTCGAGCGGCTGCTCTCGGTGAAGACCGCCCAGGTGCGGCTCTCCGTGAGAATCGTCTGCCTCCTGCCCGCGATCATGGTCGGGGCGCTGACGCTGCTCTCCCCGGACTTTCAGAGAGGGCTTCTCACGCCCGCCGGAATCGGGTGCATCTGCGCGGCCATGGCGCTCGACGGGCTCGCGCTCGCAATCATCCGCCGGATGATGAGGGGGGTGCTGTGACATGGCTCCCGAGGATCTTGCGGCCCCGGCGGTCGCCGCCGCGCTCTGCGCCGCCGCCGTGTTGGCGCTTCCGGACGGGGCGGCAGCCCGGCAGCGGGGGAGGCGCCCGGGGTTCCTCGGGCGAGCCGAGGACCTCGTCCGGTCGATCCCCCCTGTGCGCCGCGCCCGGCTGGCGGGCGTGAGGGCACGGAGGAGGGTGGAGTGCCTCGCCGAGCTCCCGGTCCTTCTCGACGTGGTGACGCTCGGCCTCTCGGCCGGGCTCTCCTTTGACTCTTCGTTGGAGCTGTACTGCGAGCGGTGCGCGAACGAGCTCGCGCGGTCTCTCGAGGGGGCGATGCTCAGCTGGCGCATCGGCGTTGCCGGGAGGGAGGAGGCGCTGCTCTCGCTTGCGGAGGAGCTCGACCTCGCGCCGCTCGGTCGCTTTGCCGCGGTCGTGGGCGAGTCGCTCGCCTTTGGCGCGCCGCTCGCCGCCGCGCTCGAGCGACAGGCGCGGGCGATGCGCGACGAGCAGCGCTCCCAGGTCGAGGAGGAGATCGAGAAGGTCCCGGTGAAGATGCTCGTCCCTCTGGGGACGCTCATCGTCCCCGCGATGTTCCTGGCGATACTGGGCCCGCTCCTTGGGTCCGCGGTGGTGGTCGGCTAGCGCCGAGCTCTAGGAGAAAGGAGAGAGGAATGGTCGAGAGAGGTCGAGAGCGTGGCATGGTCGCACGCGCGCGTGCGCTCGTGCGAGACGAGGCGGGGCAGGGGACGACCGAGTACGCGATCCTGGTGGGGGTCCTTGTGGTCCTGGCCATCGTCGCGATCATAGCGTTCCGCGACCGGGTGGCAGAGCTATGGGACGCCATCGCGAGCGGGATCAACTCGCTGTGAGGCGCCCTCGGCCCGGCGGGGCCGTCGCCATCGCCGCCCTGACGTGCGCGCTGGTGGCGACCGCCCTGCTGTGGGCCGGGGCGGGCGGTCCCACCATGGGGAAGGGCGCTCGGGAGGGCGTGTCCGACGACGCCGTGGGGGCGTCGTCCCTGGGCGTCGACGTCCCGACGGGAGCGCGGGTGACGAGTCATGAGAGCGGGCGGTCCGTCGTGGACGAGGGGGCGAGCGTGCTGGAGGGCTACCAGTCGCGCGGGGACTGCGTTCTCGCCCACGCGGGATACATCGATCTGGCAGGGAGGGTATGGGCATGCGTCGTGCAGGGAGCGGGATGGGCGGAGGTGTGCGTGGTGCAGGAGGGCGCGTCCGGCGGGTGCGAGGTCGTCTCGTGGCGCATGGACGCAGGCGACGTCGACTCCGGGAGTCGCTGATGCGGTCGAGCTCCGGCCAGTCGACCCTCGAGTACATGCTCGTCCTTCTCGCCTTCATGGCCATGGTCTGCGCGCTCGCGCTCGTCTGGCATGCGGCGCGTGACGGGAGGCTGCTCGCGCTTGCCAAGGGGGCGGCGTCACACGGGACGGACCAGGGGGCGGTCGCGCTCCTCAAAGACGTGGCGGCGTTCTGAGATGGGGCGCGAGCTCTTGAGAAGCGGCCAGTCGACGGTGGAGGCGGCGCTGCTCATTCCCGTGACGCTCACCATCGTTGCGCTTCTCGTGCAGCCGGCCTGCGTCCTGTACACGAGGTCGGTGATGTCGGCGACGGCCCACGAGCTCGCCCGCGTGGTCTCCACGAGCCGGGGGTCTGCCGACGAGGTGCGAGCGTACGCGCTCAGGAGGCTCGCGGCGGTCCCCGAGGCGCTGCTGTTCCACGAGGGCGGGACCGACGCGTGGGAGGTCGTTACGGAGGGCCCGGACGACGCGGGGCGCGTGAGCGTGTCGGTCGAGGGGCGCGTGAGGCCGCTTCCGCTTCTCGGGGCGATTGTGTCCGCGCTGGGAACGGCGGAGGGCGACGCGGTGGTCGTGCGGGTCGAGGCGAGCTGCGACCTGCGGGCGAGCTGGATTGGGGGGAGCTATGACGAGTGGGTCGTCATGTGGGGCTGAGCCGCGGCCGGGACTCGCGCCCGTCCTCGGTCTCTTCAGGGATGACGAAGGGGGGTTCACGACCGTCGCGGTGGCGGTCTCTCTCATCCTCAGCCTGTCCCTCGTCTTCGCGGCGGCGAGCGCCACATGGGTGGCCGGGCGTTCCTCGGAGGTGCAGCGCGTGGCGGACGCCTGCGCCCTCGCGGGCGAGAACACGGTCGCGGCCTTCTCGACGGTCGTCCAGGTCGTTGACGCATGCGTGCTCAGCATGGGGCTCGCGGGCGTCATCGTGCTCGGGGCGGGGCTCGTGGTCTCGTGCGTGCCCGGGCTCTCCGCCGCGGGGGCGGAGGTCACGTCGGCGGGCGGGAGGATACTTGAGGCCCGGAGGTCGTTCGCGGAAAGCGCGGGGGAGGGGATCGAGCGCCTCGAGGCGACGCTCCCGCTGCTGATCGTGGCCAACTCGGCGTCATGCGTCGAGGCGAACGAGGCGGGCGGCGTCTCGTACATGGGCTGCGCGATTCCGTTCCCCACCGAGTCGCGCTCGGACTTCTCCGCCCTCGAGGCCGATGTCGACGAGGACGAGCTCGTCGAGCTCTCCGACCAGATGCGGGAGGTCTCCGACGAGGTCGACGAGGCGCAGAGGCGAGCGGAGGAGGCTAAGGAGCGTGCGTGGCGGGCGGACTGCGTCACCGAGCCCTATTGCCTGCGGGAGCGCGCGGCCTCCCTCGCGGGGCTCGGGGTCGGGGAGAACCCCCACTATCCGACGGTGGACGCGTGGACCTTCGGGGTCCCGCTCCTGCGCGCCCGCGCCTACTACGCCGCGCGCCTGGCCTCGGCCCACGTCGGGGGCTCCGGCGCGGAGGAGATCACGGACTCCGCCTGTCGGCGGGCGTTCTACGAGTACGCCCTCGAGGAGGTGCGGTCCGGCTCCTACGAGGAGCACGCTGACGGAACGGTGAGCGTCGACCTCCCGAGCCTCCCGAGAAACGCCGATCAGACGCGCGGGACCAGGCTCTACACCGATGCCATGTGGCCGTGCACCGTCGAGGGTGGCGTGCGCACGCTGCACTCGTCCACGCTCTGCCCGGGCGCCGGGGGAGCTCCGTCCGGGAGCGCGTCGCTCGCGGACGCCGAGGCGGGGTCTGTTGCCACGTGCGACCAGTGCCGCATGGACATCGGGGACATGGGGCGCGTCGCCTCGGCGTCGACGTCCATAGCCAACGGGTTCGAGCACCACTGGCGCATCATCGTCGAGGCGTCGAGGGACTACGAGGCGGCGCGGCGGGACGAGGCGGCGGCGGAGGCGCGGCTGCAGGGGCTCGCGGAGCAGGGCGAGGGCGCGTTCGAGCGTGCGCTCGAGGAGCTCTCCGTCGCCCGGCCCACGCTCTGCCCTCCCGGCGCATGGGGGTGCGTCGCCGTGGTCGCGCGCTCGGGCTCGAGCGTCCCCTCGGAGCTGACCGCCTCGTTCCTCTCGTCCGCGGAGCTTCCCGACGGCGTTGCCGTGTCCGCCGCGGCGCTCGCCCCGGATGACGCCACGGCGGAGAACAACGTGCTCTCGAGCTTCTTCGACTCCCTCGGCGCGAGCGACTCGGCCCTCGGCGGCGCGCTCGACGGCGTGATGGGGCTCTGGGGGAGGCTGCTCGTCGGCTACGGCTCGGCGTATGAGAGCGTGGGAAGCGCCGGGTCTGAGTTTCTCGACGGGCTTGATGGGGTGCTCGGCGGGAGCGTGGGCGCGTGGCTGCGCGGGCGGCTCGAGCAGGTGCTGCGGGCCGCGGGCTTCGAGCCCGTTGACATGCGCCTGAGAAAGCCCGTGCTCGCCAACACGCAGGACGTGCTCGACCAGGCGGGCCTCGGGCGGGTCTCGACCATTCGATCGCTCGTGAACGCCCTGCCCGACTCGGGATCTGCCCTCGACCTCGCCCAGGCGGCGGGCCTCTGGCTCGTGGACGAGGTCGGGACGGACGAGTTCACCCTTGCCGAGATTCCCATCCCGGGGACCGAGCTCTCCATCCCGCTCACCATCGATCTCTCGAGTCTGGGAGGTGGCTCGTGATGTCGGGGCGTGCCGGCCGGGGGCTGGGGAGGCGCGGCCAGATGACCGTTGAGCTTGCGGTCGTCGTGCCCGTGGTCATCGTCGTGGCGCTCATCGTGCTCAACCTCATGTGGTTCGTCGACGCGTGCGCCGCGTTCGACCAGGCCGCGCTCGACGCCGTCGTGGCGCATGGGGTCTCGCCCGCGGGGGAGCAGACGGGCTCCGCCGCCGTCGCGCAGGTCAAGGCGGCGCTCGAGCAGGCGATGGGCAGGGAGGGCACCTGCGAGGTGGAGGTGAGCGCCCAGGCGGTGTCGGGCGGGGGAGAGGCGGCGTCCCTCGTCGTCTCCCCCCTGCTCACGCGCTATACCTGCACGCTCGTCTATCGGCCGTGGCCGCGGCTGCTGAGGATGCCGGGCGTGACGTACGAGGCGCCCCTCGCGCTCCGGCACGAGCGGGAGCTCGTGGTCGACCGCTACCGGCCAGGGGTGGTGGTCTGAGTGGGCGTCGTGAGGGTGCGCTCCGACGAGAGGCCCTGGCTCTGCCACGAGCTCGTTGTGCTCTCGACGTGGGCGGAGAGGCTGCGGGGGCTGCTCGGGACGGACGAGGGGGCGGCGCCCGTGATGCTCCTGCGGTGCGGCTCCGTCCACACGTTCGGCATGAGCTACCCAATCGACGTCGCGTTTGTTGGCGAGCGTGGGGAGGTCCTCGAGGTTCGCAGAGGGGTCGGCCCGGGGGAGTTCCTGTCAAACCCCGGCGCCGAGTGCACGATCGAGCGGCCGGCGAGCGAGGGACGGTGGGTCGATGAGGGCGAGCACCTGTGGGTCGTCTCGCTCTCCGTGCCGCCCGCCACATAGCGAAGGAGGAGACGATGGAACTGACGAGAAGCGCGCGGGGGAGCTACGAGACCAAGCTGTGCCCCCGCTGTGGCGCCGAGCTCTACGCGGACATGAGCGTCTGCTACGGGTGCCTCTATGACTTCACGCGGGACGTGGGGCATGCCCCCGGCGCGCTGCCGTCTCCCGCGGGGGCGGCACCTTCATCTGACGCCCTTGGCGGCGACACGGAGGACCTCTCCGCCGCGGCGTCGCTCGCGCGGCGGAGGGGGAGGGAGGTCGGGGTCGTCGTCCGCACGGCGTCGGTCGACCTCTGGGTTCCCGTCCCCGGGGGCGGGGCGTCCGTGGGGAGGGACCCGTCGAACGACGTCGTGCTCCACTCGCTCGCCATCTCTCGACGCCACCTGAGCATGGTCCCGACGCCGGATGGCATGGAGGTCGAGGACCTGGGCTCCAAGAACCCCGCCACGTATCGGGGGAGAGACGTCGCCGGGCGCGTTATCGTGCCCTATGGGGACGAGATAGACCTCTGCGGATGCCGCCTCGTCATGACCGGGCCCGAGGCGTCGTAGCGGCATGTCGGAAGAGGCCCCGTGGCGCGACGAGGGGACGCGCAGGGAGGTCGACTTCGGACGAGTCGGCGGCAAATCGTATCGGGCACTCGTGAGGCATGCGGTCGGCGAGCGTGCCGCGGATGCCGTCCTCGAGGGCATCAGGAGGATGCTGCACCATCGCAGCGGAACGCCATACGAGGACCTCTACGTCCATGACATGCGGGACGGCTCGCTCGTGGGAAGTGTCGTGAACGCCCGGGTGCCAAAGAGGGTCGAGTTCACGGAGGGGCTGGCGAAGGCGACCTCGGCGGCCGTGGACGATGGGGCCAAGATCGCCATCGTCCACAACCATCCTGACGGCTTTCCTCCGTCTGCGGCAGACATACGCATCCTCATCGCAAACCGCGCGCGGCGCGGCATCATCGCCTGCCACGACGGGAGCCTGTACGTCTTCGAGATAGTCGGCGATCCCGTGCCCGGGTATAGTATTGATGACGCAACAATTCGGATGCTCTCGCAGCTGCGTGGCGGGAGCGAGCCTGATTTGCTGAGGGGTTACGAGGAGAGTCTGGGGGTGCGAGTTGAGCATCTACGCTGAGGTTAGCCGCAGGTTCCACGAACTGTATTGCGGCGATGATGACCGCAACGAGTTCACCGAGATTCTCGAGAAGATGTCGCCAGAAGACCAAGGCCTCTGGCGGATGGAGGCGGAGTTCGAATTCTCCTACCGCGCCGGTCGAGGCAGCAGGCCCGGTTATACAGAGGATGCCGAGCGCGCCATCATGGAGCGCTTCGCCGCCGAGGAGGCGGCGCGCTCGGAAAGGGCGGCGTAGCCCCGTTCTTCTCGCCCGCCCTTCTCGCCTGTGGAGGCGCCGGAAAAAAGTCTTTGACATGCCGGACGAGTTTGGTATAGTAATTCCCGCACCAAATGGCTGGGTAGCTCAGTTGGTAGAGCAGGGGACTGAAAATCCCCGTGTCAGGGGTTCGACTCCCTTCCCCGCCACCAGAACTTTCGCAGGTCGGAGGCCATGTGTCTCCGACCTGCTTTGCTATTGGCACAGGCCTCGCGCGCGAGAGGGCCGCCCCCCTAGTAGCGCACCTCGAACTCGGTCTCGTCGGGGACGAGGGGGATGTCCTCCCGCTCGTCGACCGTGTAGCTGATGGGGTAGCGCCGATACGCCTCGAGCATGCGCGAGAAGAACGCGCCGACGTGCGCGGTGGAGCCCTGGATTTCCGCCGTGACCGACCCGTCGCGCTCGTTTCTCACCCAGCCCGTGAGGGAGAGCTCGCGGGCGACGCCCATCGAGGTCCAGCGGAAGCCCACGCCCTGGACCTGCCCCACGAAGCGCAGGCGCAGCCTGCGGGCGTCGTCGGGAAGCGGGGCGGCCGGGGCCTTCTCGGTCTGCGCCGACCTGCGTCTGAAGTTGAACATGACGCCTCCTCCCTGCCGTGGCTGTTCTGAATTGGTGTTCGCCCGCGGCGCGCGGCCGCGCCGTCGGGCCGTTGCTTACAATAGTAGCCGCGAACGAACGCCCGCGCACAAGGAGGAACGATGGGCTGTACAAGAAGAGAGTTTCTCGCGCTGGCCTCGGCATCTGCCGCCGTTGGCCTTGCCGCCTGCACCCCCGAGGCGCAGCCGTCCGAGCCCGCCACCCCGGAGGAGCCCGGCGAGAAGAACCCCGACGTCGACCTCTCTGAGTTCGAGTCGCTCTCCATCGACGCCTCGAAGTGGCACTACGATGAGGACAACGACGTCTACTACCAGCTCGGGCTCACCTACTGCCTCTCCCCGGCGACCGAGACCTACGAGTCGCTCGCGATCTTCGTTCCCGGCGCCTACTTCACCGCCGAGAAGAAGGGCGACACCTACGCCTGCACCGTGAACGAGAAGGCCGTGGTGGGCAGTTTCACCCCCGCGACCGCGCCCATCCTCATGCCCATCAACACCGGTACGCTCTCGGCCCAGATGAGCCCCACGGTGTATGGCTACGAGGGGCTCGCCCCCTACCTCGAGGCCGGCTGCGTCTATGTCTACGCGGGCTTCCGCGGCCGGTCGGCCGGGTATGACACCGCCTCGGGCTCCGACGAGCTCTTCCCGGGCGGCTCTCCCTGGCCGGTCGTCGACCTCAAGGCGGCCGTCCGCTACCTGCGTTACAACGCCGGCGCCCTGCCGTGCGACGCGAGCCGCGTCTTCGTCTTCGGCTTCTCGGCCGGCGGCGGCGTGAGCGCCGTGCTCGGCTCCTCGGGCGATGCGGCCGAGTTCGCTCCCTACCTCGACTCCATCGGCGCTGTCACGCACGACGCCGAGGGCAACGCGGTCTCCGACGCCATCGCGGGAAGCGCCTCGTGGTGCCCCCTCACCTCCTTCGACGTCGCCGACGCCGCCTACGAGTGGGGGGCCGGCCAGTACGCGAGTGCCGACACCCGCGCGGAGGGCACCTGGACCCGCGCCCTCTCCCAGGACCTCGCCGCCGCCTACGGCGCCTGGGTGAACGAGATGGACCTGCGCTCCGCGGAGGACGAGCAGCTCACGCTCGACGAGACGGAGGCGGGCATCTTCGCGATGGGCTCCTACGCGAGCGCCCTTCTCGGCAACATCGACGACGCCGCGACCTACTTCGTGCAGAACACGGCGTTCCCGTACACCTACACCCCGCAGCGCCTCGAGGAGCCCACGTTCCCCGGCGACCCCAACCTCGTGGCGACCCGCGCCTCCGAGGCGGCCGCCCAGTCCGCCACGTCGACGCCGCAGGCCGAGGCGCAGGCGGACGGCACGGGGGAGGCCCCCGCGGACGGCGGGGCCGGGACGGACTCCGAGGCTGGAACCGAGGCCGGCGCCGACGAGACGGCCGAGGCTACCGAGACGGCCGACGCCGCCCCTGCCGCGTCGCCCACGAGCGCCGCGAGCGCTCTCACGGGCGTGGCTCAGGTCCAGTCGACGATCTACGACTCGGCCCAGAACTACTTCGCCGCCCTCAACAACGAGGGCTGGTGGATCAACTACAACCACCGCTCCCAGAGCGTCTCGGTGGCGAGCCTGCGCGACTTCTCCGTCAACCTGCGCCCGGCGAACTCCCCGGCGTCCCCCTTCGACCTGCCCAACCGCAGCTCGCGCACGAACCAGCTCTTCGGCATCGGCGAGGAGTCGACCCTGCACTTCGACGCCGTGGCGGCGGAGCTCGTCGCGGCGAACGTCGACGCGTACGCCACGTGCGAGGGGTGGAACCCCGAGTACGAGGCGGCATGGGAGGAGGACCTCGAGAAGGTCGACGCGCTCGAGACCGACATGGCCACGCGCGTGTCGATGATGAACCCGCTCTTCTGGCTGAGCGGCCACTACGCGGGCTACGGCCAGGCGTCCGTCGCCCCGCACTGGCGCGTCAACGAGGGCCTCTTCGACACCGACGCCCCGCTCGGGACCGCCGCCAACATCGTCTTCGCGCTGCGCAAGTACGACGGCGTCTCCGACGTCTCCTACACCCCCGTCTGGGGCCAGGGGCACGTCCTCGCCGAGAGGGCCGGCTCCGCGACGTCCAACCTCGTCGAGTGGGTCGTCTCCTGCTGCACGGCGGCGCAGTGATGTCGCAGGACTCGCAGGGGTCCTCCGCGTCCGATGACGCGCGGGGCGAGAAGAACGGCCTGCCCGCCCGCTCGCTCGCCCCGCGCCAGACCCTGTTCGTGGGCATCACGCTCTTCTCGATGTTCTTCGGCGCCGGCAACCTCATCCTGCCGCCGCTCCTCGGCGTCCAGGCGGGCTCGGACGGGCTGCCGGCGATTCTCGGCTTCTTCGTCACGGGGGTGGGCCTCCCGGTGCTCGGCATCGTCGCCGTTGCGCTCTCCGGCACGCTGCGCGACCTCGCGACGCGGGTCCACCCGACCTTCGCCCGGGTCTTCGTCGCCCTCGTCTACCTTGCCATCGGCCCCTGCCTCGCCATCCCGCGCACGGCGTCGACGGCCTTCGAGATGCTTGCCCCGCTGCTTCCCGAGGGGGTGTCGCTCGAGCTTGCCCGCCTGGCGTTCTCCGTGGCGTTCTTCGTGGTCGCCTACGTGCTCGCGCTGCACCCCGGGCGGCTGACGCGCCTGCTCGGGCGCGTCACCGGGCCCGCGCTGATCGCGCTGATCGTCGTGGTGGTGGCCTCGGCGCTCGTCTCCCTGCCCGGGATGACCCCCGCCCCAGCGCCCGTCGCTCCCTACGACGGCGCCCCGGCCGTGGCGGGCTTCCTCACGGGCTACCAGACGATGGACCTTCTCGCCTCGCTCACCTTCGGACTCGTGATAGCGACGAACGTCCGCGCCCTCGGCGTCACCGCGCCCCGTGACGTCACGCGCGCGGTGTGCGGCGCCGGCGTGATCGCGGGCGTCCTCATGATGGCGGTCTACGGCGGCCTCTGCGTGGTGGGATACGAGCTCTCCGCCGAGCTCGCGTCGGTCACGAACGGCGCCGTCGTCATCACCGCCTCGGCCTCGGCCCACTTCGGCCTCGCGGGGACGGCAATCGTGGCCGCCATCTTCCTGCTCGCGTGCCTGAACGTCTGCATCGGCCTCATCAGCTGCTGCGGCTCCTACTTCTCCGAGGAGCTCCCGCGTGTCTCGTACCGGGCGTGCGCGCTCGCCTTCGCTGCCTTCTCGTGCGCGGTCTCGAACCTCGGGCTGGACGCGATCATCTCGTTCTCCGCCACCCTGCTCGGCGCGCTCTACCCGCCCGCCATCGTGCTCGTGGCGATGGGACTGCTCCGTCGCCGCTGCGACGCGGTGCCGGCGGTCTGGCCCTGGACGGTTGGCGTCACGGTGGCGGTGAGCGCGGCCGAGGCCCTGCGCGACGCCCTCGCGCCCGCGCTCGCGCTTCCGCTCGACGTGCTGCCGCTCGCGGGCATGGGCCTGGGGTGGGTCCTTCCCGCCCTGCTCGCGGCCGCGCTCTCGTCTGCACTGTCCGTCCTGCTCCGGCGCCGCCACGCGCGCGACTGACCCGACCCCTCGTGAAAGGCTGACCATGACAAGATCAAGAAGCTGCACGCCCGTCCTTCTCGCCCTCGTGGCTGCCCTTGCGGTCTGCGCGCTCGTGCTGCTGCCCGGCTGCTCGCAGGGGGGGTTCCCGGCGGGGGAGGAGGCCGCCGAGGCCCAGGGCTCGGCCGACCAGGGGACTGAGGGCCAGGACGCCTCCTCCTCCGACCTCGACCCCGACGACCCCTATGCGACGGGCGTCCATCACGCCACCATCGAGGTCGAGGGCTACGGCACCATCGAGGTCGCCCTCAACGCCAACGTCGCGCCCATCACGGTCTCCAACTTCTGCCACCTGGCAGAGCAGGGCTTCTATGACGGCCTCACGTTCCACCGCATCATCGAGGGCTTCATGATCCAGGGCGGCGACCCGTCGGGCGACGGCACGGGCGGCTCCGACGAGACCATCAAGGGCGAGTTCTCGGCCAACGGGGTGGAGAACAACATCCCGCACGTCCGCGGCACCATCTCCATGGCGCGCTCGTCCGACTACGACTCGGCGAGCTCCCAGTTCTTCATCGTGCAGGACACCTCCGACTCGCTTGACGGGCAGTATGCCGCCTTCGGCAACGTGACCTCGGGCATGGAGGTGGTCGACGCCATCTGCGAGAACACGCCCGTGGAGGACTCCAACGGAACCGTCGCTCCCGAGAACCAGCCCAAGATTGCCAAGATCTCCATCGTCGACTAGGAACGTCGCTCCTGGGCGGCGGGCAGCGGGCAGATGATGGCCAACAGGGCCGCCTATCTGGCCAAAGCCCGCCGCCCCTTTTCTGTTTTCAGCTTCTTTCTAGACATAGCCCTCCGGTAAGGAGAGTGTAAAAAACTAACTAATCTACTGATATATACGGATTAATGCAATAGTATTTCCGCAAACGGTATAAAAAAGCATCTTTTCGTGCTATACTCCTAGGAACACGAAAGGAGCATGCACATGTATGCCGTTGGAGACTACATCGTTCATCCCGGTCAGGGCGTCTGTCAGGTGAAGGATGTGACGGAGAGTCCCAATGCGCTCTACCAGCTGCTGCCTGTCGGGCAGCGGCATCCCGTCCACATCAGCTTCCCCGTGGCGAGCGAGGCTCGCCTGCGCCCCGTGCTCACGCGCGACGAGGCGGAGAAGATCATCGACGACTATCCCCGCATGCAGCTCGATGACTTTGCCGCGCGCAGCATATCCCTCGAGGAGGAGCACTTCAGAAACGAGATTCGCACCGGCACGTGCCGTGACTCGGTGAGGATCGTGAAGACCTTCCGCGCGCGGATCGAGGATCTCTCGCAGCGCAACAAGAAGCCACCCGTGGCCTATGAGCGCATTCTCAAGCAGGCGGAGGAGCGCTCCCGCCTGGAGATGTCCGTGGCGCTCGGGTGCGCTCCCGAGGACGTCGCCGCGCTCTTCGAGCGGGGCTCGGGAGACGTCGCGGCGCAGAACTAGGCCGCCTCGCCGCGGCACGTTCTTCTCGCCGCGCGCCGCAGCGGAGCGTTTCCGTTTGCGGTCAACCTCATGTGTTCGCTGTGAGGCCTCATGAGTCGCTCCTACAATGAGGGGACGCAACGACGTCTCGAGGAGGACACATGACGACTGACAGCACCGCGGCCGACCAGACCGTCGGCGGGCGCGCCATCATCACCGTTCTTGGCAGCGACCGGCCGGGTATCGTCGCGGCCGTGGCGGGAGCGCTCTCCGAGCGCGAGGCGAACATCTTGGACATCTCCCAGACGATCCTTCAGGGGACCTTCACGATGACGATGCTCGTCAACCTTGCCGGCGCCGAGTTCTCGGAGCTCAAGTCGACCCTCGACGCCCTGGCGGAGCGTCTTGGCGTCCAGATCAACCTCCAGCGCGAGGAGGTCTTCAAGTTCATGTACCGCCTGTAACGGCAGCTGAGCCAGGGGCAGGCCCTCGTGGCCCCGGCTCGCGGATAGAGAGGTCTGCCCATGATTCGCATTCCCAAGGGGGCCGGCTGGCCCATCCTCACCCCGCGCGAGACGTCCGCCTTCGAGCATGTGGCGGACGTCTACCCCATGCCGTCCGTGGGCGTGGAGCTCACGCGTGACTCCGAGCGCCTGTATCACGGCTACGAGTCCGTGGACGTGGTCCCTGCCGAGCTCTACGAGAAGTATGACGTTAAGCGGGGCCTGCGCAACGCCGATGGGTCGGGAGTGCTCGTGGGCCTCACGACCATCTCCAACGTGCACGGCTACAACCGGACCGACCATGGCATCGAGCCCGACGACGGCGACCTGATCTATCGCGGCTACAGCGTGGGCGACCTCGTCGAGGCGGCGCAGCGCGAGGATCGCTTTGGCTACGAGGAGGTCGCGTACCTCCTGCTCACGGGCTCGCTGCCCACCCGTGCCGAGCTCGACGACTTCAGGGCGCGCATCGACTCGCGCAAGCAGCTCCCCGAGGGCTACCTGCACATCTTCCCGCGCGCCACGTACAGCCACAACGTCATGAACGTCCTGCAGCGCGCGACGCTGCTTCTCTACGCCTTCGACCCCAACCCGGACGACACCTCGCCCGAGCACGAGATTGACGTCGCGCTCTCGCTCCTCGGCCGCTGGCCGCGCACGGCCGCCGTCGCGCACGCCGCCCACGTGGCCGAGCAGAACGACGAGCGCCTCATGGTCCCGCCCATCCGCGAGGGCTACTCGATGGCCGAGACCGTGCTCGACGTCCTGCGCAGCGACGAGGGCTTCTCGCACGAGGAGGCCATGCTGCTCGACGTCATGCTCATCCTGCACGCCGAGCACGGCGGCGGCAACAACTCCACCTTCACCACGCGCGTGCTCTCGTCCTCGGGGACCGACGCCTACTCCGCCTATGCCGCCGCCATCGGCTCGCTCAAGGGCCCCAAGCACGGCGGGGCCAACTTCAAGGCCGGCGACATGATCGAGGACGTCGCCGCCCACGTGCGCGACTGGTCCAACGACGACGAGGTGGCGGACTACCTCGCCAAGATCCTGCGCAAGGAGGCCTTCGACGGCGCCGGCCTGCTCTATGGCCTCGGCCACGCGGTCTACACCAAGACCGACCCGCGCGCCGAGATCATCCGCGGCTACGCGCGCCGGCTCGCGGAGGAGAAGGGCCAGGTCGAGAAGCTCGACCTCATCGCCAGCATCGAGCGCCTGGGCCCCCAGGTCATGCGCGACGTCCGCGGCATCACCAAGCCCATCAGCACCAACATCGACATGTACACGGGCTTCGTCTACTCGATGCTCGGCGTCCCGCAGGACCTCTTCACGCCCATCTTCGCGATGGCGCGCCTTGCCGGCTGGGCCGCGCACCGCATGGAGGAGCTCTACGGGTCCAGCCGCATCATCCGCCCGGCCTACAACTCCGTCATGCCCAACTCAGGCGAGTACGTGCCGCTGAACGAGCGCGGATAGGTTCCGCTCGCTTCGCTCAGTATCAAAGCTGGCCGCGCGTTCCTGGCACTTTTATCCCCGTCAGAGGGGAGAAAAACGGCCAAGAGCGCGCGGCCAGCTTTGATGTGGCGAGAACTGCCGGCGGGCGGGGCATTTGGGCGGCCTCCGGGCGTGGTGCGGAGCGGGGCGCCGCCACGGCTCGCGCCCGCCCACAACATGGAGAAGGACCCCGGCGCCGTGGGAGGCCGGGGTCCTTCTCGTCAGCTCTTGGGGTGGCGCGGTCGCGCCGGGCGCCCTTACTTGGCGCTCTCGGGCTCGTCCTCTTCCTCGTCGAGGCGGAGCGGCTTGAAGGCTGCGGTGTCGCCGCCCACGAGGGCCTTCTCGGCCTCCTCCTGGGCCGCCTCGCGGTCCTCGCGCATCTGAACGGAGAAGATGTCCTCGTCCTCCTCGCTCTCGGCGGCGTCGGGCGCGAGGGCGGGCTGCTGGCCGGTCTGGCCGAGCTCGTCGCGCTCGATGCGGGTGAGCCGGTGCTGGCGCTTGGTCTTGGAGAAGAGCGGCACGTACTCGAAGATGAGGCTCGAGTTCTCGAGGCCGTACCAGCGGGCGGGAGAGCCGCAGAGGCCGCGGATGAAGTACTTGAGCTCGATGCAGCCGCGGTTGATGCCGGAGAGATCGGTCTCGGGCGAGAGGGTCTTGCGGATGAGGCAGAACTTGAAGTCGCCCACCACGCTCGGCTCGAGGTAGATCGAGTACTTGTGGTTCTGGGGCGCGAGCTGGCCGCGCTCCACGAGGTTGGCGACGATCTGGTAGAGGTAGGTGTTCACGCGCTGGTTGACCTTGAAGCCCAGGCGAAGCTGCACCTTGAAGAGGAAGTCGGTGCCAAAGTCGTCGACGATGTACTCGTGCGTGAAGGGCTCGTCGGTCACCTGGACGTTGAGGAAGTAGTAGGCGCGGGCGCGCTTGGGCTGCTTGTCCAGGATCGAGTAGAGAATGTCGCGGTCGAGCTTGTCGAAGGACGAGTCGTTGGTGAGGAAGACCAGGTTGTCGGCGAGCAGCGGGTACTCGCTGTCGTGGCTGAGGTCGAAGATCTGGTCGAGGTACTTGTTCACGGGCAGGTAGACCGTCTGGGTGCGCTCGATGGCGGTGCCGCGGCGCCACACGTACATGACGAGGAAGATCGCGGCGGCGATGATCACGGTCACGTAGCCGCCGTGGAAGAACTTCGTCAGGCTCGAGAAGAAGAACATGAACTCGATGGCGCCGAAGAAGATGGCAAACGGCACGGCGAGCGCCGGCTTGTGGCGGATGCGCGAGAGGTACGTGAAGAGCAGCACCGTGGTCATGAGCATCGTCACGGTGATGGCCAGGCCGTAGGCGGCCTCCATGTGCGCGGAGGTCTGGAAGAGCAGCACGACGCAGATGCAGGCGATCCACATGACGTTGTTGACCATGGGGATGTAGATCTGGCCCTTGGTCTCGGACGGGTAGTTGATGCGCATGTGCGGCATGAGGTCGAGGCGCACCGCCTCGGAGACGATGGAGAAGGACCCCGTGATGAGCGCCTGGGAGGCGATGATCGCCGCGAAGGTGGAGAGCACGATCGCAAAGACGCGGAAGTTCTCGGGGAGCATCTGGAAGAACGGGTTGAGGTCCTCGATGGCCGCGAGCTCGGCCGAGCCGTTGCTCGCGAGGATCCAGGCGCCCTGGCCCAGGTAGTTGAGGATGAGGCAGACCTTCACGAACGGCCAGCTGGCATAGATGTTGGGCTTGCCCACGTGGCCCATGTCGGAGTAAAGGGCCTCGGCGCCGGTGGTGCAGAGGAAGACGTTGCCGAGGACCATGACGCCGGCGGCGTTGAGGTTGCCGTCAAAGAGGAACGTAATGCCGCGCACCGGGTTGAGCGCGCGCAGCACGCCGAAGTTCTCGAAGATGTGCGGCAGGCCGGCGAGGGCGAGGAACAGGAACCACAGCGTCATGATCGGTCCGAAGGCCTTGCCGATCTTGGAGGTGCCCGCCTTCTGGAGGAAGAAGAGCACGCACAGGATGCAGATGACCACGGCGACCACGATCTGCTGGTTGTCGCCGATGATGTCGTAGAAGAAGTCGACGGTCCGCAGGCCCTCGATGGCGGTGGTGACGGTCACCGCCGGGGTGAGGATGCCGTCTGCCAGAAGCGCCGCGCCGCCGATCATGGCGGGGATGATGAGCCAGCGCCCGCAGCGCTTGACGAGACTGTAGAGCGCGAAGATGCCGCCCTCGTTGTGGTTGTCCGCCTTCATGGCCACGAGCACGTACTTGACCGTGGTGATGAGGGTGAGCGTCCAGATGATGAGGGAGAGCGCTCCGAGGACGACGTCCTCGGACATGGTGGCGAGTCCGCCGTTGCCGGAGATGATCGCCTTCAGGGTGTACATCGGGCTCGTGCCGATGTCGCCGTAGACGACGCCAAGGGTGACGAGCAGCATGCCGGCCGACAGGGGAATGCCGGCACCCTTTGTCCTCTGGCGGACCGCGACCGCGGTGTCGGAAGGACTGTGCTTTGCGTTCATGTGACTCCAAACTCGGGGCTAATGATTCGCGGCCTCTCGGCCGTCCCCATAGTGTAGCGCTTGCCGGCGGGGCTAGAATGTCCCCGTCGGTCTACGTTGAAGGAGATGAGGTCCATGGCGGAGGAGAAGAGCGGGGCCGTTGCCCCGGAGCAGTCGGCGGGCCAGGGCGCGGGTCCGGTGAGGGGCGTGTACGCGAGCGTCCCGGCGGATCGCGCGGCGGGCGTCCCCGAGCCCGCCTCGGCGCGGCTCACCTGGACGGACGGCGAGCGGAGCATCGACTATGAGGCCCGCGCCGCGCATCTTGACGTTCGAGACGACGCGGGCGTCCTTCTCGGGAGGATGTTCTCGGTCTCGTACGTGGCGGTGGACGGCGAGGGGCGCGCGGACGCCTCGCGCCCGGTGACCTTCGCGTACAACGGCGGGCCGGGCTCGAGCTCGGTGCCCATCAACCTGGGCGGCATCGGCCCGCGTCGCGTGGCAACGGACGGCGTCTCACACCTGCGCGCGGACGCCCCCATCGAGGACAACCCGCACACGCTGCTCGCCGAGTCCGACGTGGTGTTCCTGGACGCCCTCGGCACCGGGTGGTCGGTCCTCGCGGAGGACGCCGACCCCAAGAAGATCTTCTGCACGGACGGCGATGCCGACGCCTTCTCCCGCGCCATCTGCACGTGGCTCACGGAGAACGGCCGCTGGTCGAGCCCGCTCTACCTCTTCGGCGAGTCCTACGGCACCGTGCGCAACTCCGTCCTCATGCGCCTGCTCGGCGAGCGCGGCGTGCAGCTGACGGGCGTGGTCATGCTCTCGGCGGTCTTCAACATCGCCGGGCTCCTCAACCCGGGGGACGACCTCTACTACCTGGGCATGATGCCCACCTTCGCGGCCACCGCGCAGTTCTTCGGCAGGGCCGGCGCGGGCGTGGACGAGGACGAGTGGTTCTCCCGCGCCATGGACTTCGCCGAGAAGGAGCTCGCTCCGGCGCTCCTGCGCGGCGATCGCCTGGGCGAGGCCGAGGAGCGTGCCGTGGCCGAGCGGATGGCGGCGTTCATCGGCCTGAGCGCCGATCACATCCTCGCCCATCACCTGCGCATCGACCTGCTCGACTTCCGCACGCACCTGCTCGCGGACGAGGGTCGCGTCTGCGGCCGCCTCGACACGCGCTTCTCGAGCGACGCTCCCTCGCCGATGCAGTCCTATGACATGTGGCTCGCCGGCGAGGACCCCGCCGACGACGCCGTCGAGGGCGCCTGGGTGCGCGCGTTCCGCCGCCTCTGCGCGGACGACCTGGGCTACGCTGGCCCGGCGCGCTACCTCTCCAACAACTATGACAAGGTGAACGCCGGCTGGGACTGGGGTCACGAGGAGCCCGGTCTGGGCAGGGTCGCCACGCCCAACGTCTCGCTCGACATCGCGGTGGCCATGCGGCGCAACCCCACGCTCAAGCTCGCCATCCTCGGCGGCCGCTACGACGCGGCCACCACGTGGTGGAACGTCGTGCACGACATGAGCTGCCAGTTCCTCTCGCCCGCGCTCAAGAGCCGCGTGAGCTGGCACCTCTACGGGTGCGGCCACATGGCCTACGTCGACGAGCCCACGCTCGAGGCGATGGGCCGCGACCTGCACGAGTTCTACGAGAAGCGCTAGCCGGCGACCCCCGGCGGGCTTTTCGCCCGCCGGGCCGACGGCGGCTTCTGGCATCGGCCGTCAACGATGCCGCCCGAGGTTCTTCTCGCCCTGCGCATCAAATCTGGCCGCGGATTTCTGACACTTTCACGCCCGTTTTCGGACCGAAAAGTGCCAAAAACCCGCGGCCAGATTTGATATGGCGAGAAGGGCGGGGCGAGGAGGACGGGGCGAGAAGGACGGGGCGAGAAGGACGTCACTCCAGCCCATATGCCTCGATCGGCACGAGCTCGCTCGTCGGCCCCGTGGGAATGTCGATGAGCGGCTTGTGGTCGCGGGGCACGCCGAAGGTCTCCAACAGCCGGTTGAAGTAGGCGATGTCGGCCGCCTCCTCGGGCGAGAATCGTACGATGCGCGGGCGGTCGATGGTGATGCGCGACTCCCGACGCCGTTCCCGGCGCATTGCGACGGCGGGGGAGCCGCCGCTCATGAGCGGGTTCGCGTACTTCTCCCCGCCGTCAATCTCGCCGATGATGATTGTTCCGTCCGGGAGTGTCCAGCAGTAGTCGACGTAGTACGTCCTGCCTGGATTCATGGGGTCGTCGAAGGGGACCTGCAGGTCGGGCCTAGCGAACCCAAGCTCGAACATCGTTGCCCGCGCGATGGACTCCATCCCGTTCTCGGGCCGTGGGTCGGAGAACCGTGCCGTTCGGAGCGCCTGCCCGGCGCCATCGTACCCTCCGCGCATGTCCTGCACGTAGGCGCAGAGGGCATCGCCCGTGGTTAGCCCGAGGTGCAGTGCCGAATCGGCGATTGCCAGGCCTTCGCGAAACCCTAGGCGGCGCATGCAGTCGAACACGGTTCTAAGAAGCGGCGTCACCTGCGCCCCGAACGAGGTGACGGGGGTCTCTCCGCGTACGTATCGTCGCACGATGCCGCTCGTCTGCGTCCTTCTCCCTCCCGAGGTGCCCACGACCTCGATCTCTCTCTGAACTCCCCATGAGACCGAGAGGCCGTGCAGGACGGCGGCGGTCGTTCCACAGAACACCCAGTCAGGGTGCAGCTCCTGGAGACCGTGCGCGATGAAGATCGTTCGCATGGTCGGGCTGAGGCTGGACCACAGGTCGGCGCGGGCGTAGAGGCGAGGGAGGGGAGAGACGAGCTCCCCGTTCTGCACGCGCCGCTCAAGCAGCCGGTGCAGATGCCCGGGATACGACTCGAGGCACGCCCAGCGGCGCTCCGCCTCTCGGAGGAAGACGTCGACCTCTCGGTCTCCTCTTTTGCTCATATTACCTCCCACGTCAAAGGACATTATCTTGCATATTACTGGAGATATCCTATATATAAAAACTGGCCGCGGATTTCTGGCACTTTTCGGTCCGAAAAGGGGTGCGAAAGTGCCAGAATCCCGCGGCCAGATTTGATGTGCGTCGGGCGATGACGGCGCGGCGCGCCGTGGGTCGTGTGAAAATGGGCGGACATGATGGCGACGGGCGAGAGGTGACCCGATGGAGTTTGTTGCGACGTGCCCCAAGGGCTTCGAGCGGCTGCTGGCCGACGAGCTGATCGAGCTGGGGACCCCCCAGGTCCGCCCCCTGGCGGGCCAGGTGTCCTTTGGAGGCGAGCTCGTCGACGCGTATCGCGCCTGCCTGTGGTCGCGCCTTGCGTCGCGCGTGCTGCTCGTGCTCGCGCGCGTCGGGGCGCGTGACGCGGACGAGCTCTACGAGGGCGTGTCGTCCGTCGCATGGGAGGGCCATCTCGCGCCCGGGGCCACCTTCGCGGTGGATGCCCACGGGACCAACGCCGAGCTGAGAAACACCCAGTTCGTCGCCCTTCGCGCCAAGGACGCCATCGTCGACCGCGTGTTTGAGGCGACGGGCGCGCGCCCACTGACCGACACGGCCCGCCCGGACCTCACGGTCTCCGTCCGCCTGGGCGGGCAGCGGGCGACCATCTCCCTCGACCTTGCGGGCGAGCCGCTCTTCCGGCGTGGGTATGACTCCCGGACCGACGCGCGCGTGGCGCCCCTTCGCCCGGACTATGCCGCGGCCCTGCTTGCCGCCGGGGGCTGGGGACGTCGTTCCCGCCGCGGGGAGGCGAGGCTCGTCGCGCTCTGGCCGGGGCAGGGGAGCGTGCTCGCGGAGGCGGCGCAGGTGGCGCTCGACCGCGCGCCGGGCCTGCTTCGCGCCCGGTGGGGCTTCATGGGGTGGGCGGGGCATGACGCCGCCGCCTGGCAGGGCCTGCTCGCCGAGGCGGACGCCCGCGCGGAGCGGGGCGAGAAGAACGCGTGCTCGCTTCTGGCCTGCGATTCTCGCCCGGGCGCGGCGACGGCGTGCCGCCAGGCCCTCCGCGTTGCCGGTCTTCCCGTCGAGCCCACGTTCTGCTCGCCCTCCGAGGCGGCCTCGGGCGCGGGGGAGGCGCTCGTCGTCTGTGACCTCTCGTGGGTCGCGGACACGGCCCTTGCGACGGAGGCCTCGGCCCTCGCCGACCTCTCCGCGTTCGCGGGGCTTCCCGTCGTCACGCTCTCGCGCGGCGCCTCGGTCGACGCGGCGCTGCGCCGCGAGCCCGCGGCGGTGACGGAGGTGATCGTCGGGCGCGACCCGGCGAGCATCCGCGCCTTCGACGCCGCGGCCGAGGTCTCGGGCCCAGCCGAGGTGGAGCTTCCCGGCGGGGACCGCGTGCCCGTGCTCGTGCCCGCGTCGGAGCAGTTCGCGCGCCGCCTCGCGAAGGTCGCCCGGCTCCGGGCCCGGTGGGCACGGCGCGAGGACGTGACGTGCTATCGCGTCTACGATGCCGACCTGCCCGACTACGCCGTGGCGATCGAGCTCTACGAGGGCTCCGAGACGCCGGGGCGCTGGCTTCAGGTCTCGGAGTACGCGGCGCCGCGCGGCGTGGACCCCGAGCTCGCACATCGTCGCCTGCTCGACGTCCTCGCGATCGCGTCCCGCGCGCTCGGCGTGGCGCCGGAGGACGTGAGCGTCCGCGTGCGGACCCGCGCCCGCGGGGGGTCGCAGTATGCCGACGAGTCGCGCCCGTCCGGTCGCGGGCCTCGGCGGGACCGTTCTTCTCGCCGGGCGGGGCGCGTGGAGCTGCCGGCGGGCTCGCACCTCGTGGACGAGGGCGGGCTCACCTTCGAGGTCAACTTCGACGCCCGTCACGACTGCGGCATCTTCCTGGACCACCGCGAGACGCGCTCGCGCATCCGCGAGATGATGAAGGAGACCAAGGGCTCCAAGCGCTTCCTCAACCTCTTCGCCTACACGGGCACCGCGACCTGCTACGCGGCTGACGGCGGCGCCAAGCACACCACGACCGTGGACCTCTCGCGCCCCTCCCTTGACTGGGCGCGGCGCAACATGGCCCGCAACGGCTTCACGGGCCCCGAGCACGAGTTCGTGCAGGCGGACGTGCTCGCATGGGTGACGGAGCAGCGCCACACCAAGAACCGCTGGGACCTGATCTTCTGCGACGTGCCCACGTTCTCCAACTCGGCACGCATGCGGCGCGCGTCCTTCGACGTGCAGCGCGACCACGCGGAGCTCATCATCGGCGTGTCGCGCCTGCTCGTCCGCGGCGGCCGGGCGATTTTCTCGTGCAACCTGCGCAACTTCAGGCCGGACGCGGAGAAGCTCGAGCGCGCCGGCGTGAGGCTCACGGACATCACCGCGGAGACCATCCCCGAGGACTTCTCGCGCAACCGGAAGATCCATCACGCCTATCTCGTGGAGCGTGCGTAGGAGGCGGAGACGCCGGACCTTGGGGCGGGGCCGTCGGGCGGCATCAAATCTGGCCGCGGCATTTTGGCACTTTCGACCCCCTGGAAGGCCCTGAAACAGCCAAAAACGCGCGGAGAGATTTGATATGCCGCCCGCGCGCAGGGGGGGGGGGAGTCTTTCTGGCGAGAAGAGCCGGCGCCTCGCCGTCCCGTCCATCACCCCGACGGCTCCGTCCGCCGCCCGTCGGCGCCCGCCCGCGTAGAGCCTCCGCATCGCACCCGCGCGCGCGAGTAGAATCTACCTACACGTGTGGGTAAGGCGCGGGTCCTCCCGCGCCCCGATCGAAATTGGGGGAACACGCTATGGACGCTAGCATCGAGGCCACGGTCAAGGCCTGGCAGGACAACGTCACCGATCCCGACCTCGCGGCCGAGCTCGCCGATCTCGTCAAGGACGGCAACGAGGACAAGCTCTTCGACGCCTTCTATCGCGAGCTCGCCTTCGGCACGGCGGGCCTGCGCGGCACGCTCGGCGTCGGCACCAACCGCATGAACGTCTACGTGGTCGCGCAGGCCACCCAGGGCGTCGCCGACTACCTGAACGCCCACTACGAGAACCCCACGCTCGCCCTCGCGCGCGACTCGCGCAACAAGGGCGAGGACTTCCAGAAGGTCGCCGCCGGCGTCCTTGCCGCCAACGGCATCCACGTCTACGTGTACCCGCGCATCGAGCCCGTCCCCACGCTGTCCTTTGCGGTGCGCCACCTCGGCACCTCTGCGGGCATCGTGCTCACGGCCTCCCACAACCCGGCGCCCTACAACGGCTACAAGGTCTACAACGACAACGGCGGCCAGATCACCGACGAGGCCGCGGCGGAGATCTCGGCCAACATCGCCAAGGCCGACCCGTTCAACGTCAAGATCATGGACTTCGACGAGGGCCTCGAGAAGGGCCTGATCGAGTGGACGCCCGAGGAGGTCCTCGACGCCTTCATCGAGAACATCAAGAAGGTCTCCGTGCCGGGCTTCAAGGCCTCTGATGACTACTCCGTGGTCTACACCCCGCTCAACGGCACCGGCATGGAGCTCGTGACCCGCATCCTCAAGGAGATCGGCGTCGAGAAGGTCTCCGTGGTGCCCGAGCAGTCCCAGCCGGACGGCAACTTCCCCACCTGCACCTACCCCAACCCGGAGTTCCGCGAGGCCCTCGAGCTCGCCCTCAAGCTCGCCGAGGAGGTCAAGCCCAACCTCGTCGTTGCCACCGACCCCGATGCCGACCGCATGGGCACCGCCATCCCGCACGACGGCGACTACGTCCTGCTCTCGGGCAACGAGATGGGCGTCCTGCTCATGGACTGGCTCGCCACGATGGCGCGCGACCGCGGCGAGGACGTGGCCTCCAAGGTGGCCGTCTCCACGATCGTCTCCTCCTCGATGCCCGACGCCCTCGCGCGCGACTGGGGCTTTGAGATGAGGCGCGTGCTCACCGGCTTCAAGTACATTGGCGACCAGATCGACCAGCTCAAGGACGAGGGCGAGGAGGACCGCTTCCTCATGGGCTTCGAGGAGTCCTACGGCTACCTCGTGGGCACGCACGCCCGCGACAAGGACGCCATCGTCGCCACGATGCTCTGCGTCGAGATGGCCTCCTACTACGCCGAGAAGGGCATGGACCTCTACGAGGCCATGGACGCCCTCTACCAGAAGTACGGCTACTACCTCAACGGCACCGTCAACGCGTCCTTCCCGGGCGCGGCGGGCGCCGACAAGATGGCCGCCATCATGACCGGGCTGCGCGAGAACCCGCCCGCGGAGATCGCCGGCTACAAGGTCACCGGCATGACCGACTACGCCACCGGCCCCGAGATGCCGCGCGTCTCGGGTCTCCAGAAGGAGGCCGCGCAGGTGCTGCCGCCGGCCAACGTCATCGAGTTCCGCCTCGAGGACGACAACAAGGTCATCTTCCGTCCGTCCGGCACCGAGCCCAAGGTCAAGGCGTACCTCTTCTCCAAGGGCGCCACGCGCGAGGAGTCCGAGGCCGTGCGCGCCAAGCTCGAGGCCGCGTCCAAGGAGATCCTGTCGTAGGTCACTCTTAGCCGAAGGGGAGGCCCCGCCGACTTCCACGCAGGACTGCGCTTCGCGGAAGATCCTGCTTGGGAAGTCGGCGGGGCCCCCGGCTGTCGATTGGCTCCCCAACCGCAGGGAACAGGGAAAAGAGAAAGGGCGAGAAGAACGGGGTTCTTCTCGCCCTTTGGCGTGATGTGGGGTGAGGGCTACTCGTCCGTGGTCGTGGTGGTGCCCTCGGCGGTGCCGTTCTCGGAGTTCTCTGCGTCGGCGTCCTCATCGGACTTGGGCAGGCTCAGCGCGTGGATGGTGTCGGTGCTGGCGGCGAGGGTCGCCGCGGCCCACGGGTGCGCGCTCACGTCAGGGGAGGTGGGGTCGTAGACGGTGATGGAGCCGTCCTCGTTCTCGGAGACGAGGAGGATCCAGTGGGCGGTGCTGGTGATGGACCCGGCCTTGGTCTCGAGGAGGACGTAGGTCCCGGCGTCGAGCGCCTGCGACAGGTTGTCGGCGTTCGACGTGTAGCTCTTGTAGGAGAGGCCGAGCCCCTCGGCGGAGCTCTCGAGGAAGCTCGCGGCCATCGCGGAGTCGCCCGTCGCGGCCTCGGCCTCGCTTGCCTGCTGGGCGAGGTCGGCGGGGGACTTGTCGTTGTTGCCGGTGAGGCCCATGTAGGCCATTGAGAGGGCGGTGGGGCCGGAGCCCGTGATGGCGAGCGCACGACCGGCGTAGTCGACGTTGCCCCAGCGGGCATCCCAGCACCAGAGCTGTGGCGCCTCGCCCTGGGTCACGGCGTCGCCATAGGGCTGGGCGGTCTTCTCGGCGTCGGGGTAGGCGGCCACGAAGTCGATGGCCTCGGGGACCCTGAGGGCGAGCTCGAGCAGGCCCGCGTCCGCGTAGCGGTCGGCGGAGGCGGCGATGGCGGAGAGCTTCTCGTTGCGGTTGAGCTCCGTCGCAAACTGCTGCGTGAGCTCCTCGGAGACGCCGGCGGCGACGCGCGAGTCAATCTGGTTGCCGCTCTGCGCGGGCTCTGACGAGCAGCCGCGGACGCAGCTGGACACGCCCACGATCACCAGGACGAGAAGGACCACGGCAAGCGCGCCCAGGATGAGGAGCTGGCGGTCGATGCCGAAGATGCGGTTCCTTCCGCCCTGGAAGTTGATGCTGCGCGACCTGAGCGGGTAGCCGCCCCGGCCGCCCCGGCCACGATGCCCCCTCACGCCGCCGCCGCGCGAGCGGGTGCCGGTGGGGCCGTGATAGGTGGTCTGGCTCGGGACGCGTGCCCTGCTGTCCCCGGCCCCCGCATACTGGCGAGAGGAGCCGTTCATAGATGAGCCGCCCGAGCGGGGGCGGCGGTCGCGATCGGTGCGAGTCATTGTCCCTCCAGGGGATGTGCGCATGAGCGAGAGTAACCCTTATCGCATGATAGGCAGGCCCGGGGACCAATCTGTATGCCGGCAGGCAACAATTCGGGGAGCGGTATGTGTTACGTGCGGTTTGGTCTGACCTCAAGTTTGAGTTGAGTCGGCGGGGACGAAAAAAGGGGACCGGATGGCTCCGGTCCCCTCGTGACTACGCTGGCGGCTCGGGCGATACGTTGCCGCCCTCTCCCCCTGTTCCGCCCTCGTCCCCGCCGGTCACGGGAGGCGTGGTCTCGCCGCCGGTGCCGGACTCTCCGCCGGTTCCGGAGTCGCCACCGGTGCCGGTGTTGCCGCCGGTACCGGTGTTATCGCCGGTGCCGGGAGTGGGGTCGGGCGTGGGCGTGGTAGAGGGCGTGTCGGGCGTCGTGGGGACGACGGGCGTCGTGGGGCCGGTGGTCTCGCTCGACTCGTCGTAGCCGGTCTCCTCCTCGTACTCCTCCTCGTCCCAATCGTCCTCGTTGGAGGCCTGGTTGGTGCCGACGAAGGTCCACGAGTCGTTGGCCTTGTACGTGGCGTTGTGGTCGGAGGTGGGGAAGTCCTGGTAGGCCACGCCCTCGAGCGCCGCGTTCATGTACGCGGTCCAGATGGGCAGCGGGAGCGTCGCCGTGGTGCCGTTGGTGCCCTGGTAGCGAATCGTGCTGTTGTTGTCCTGGTGGCCGCACCAGACGACGGTCGTGAGCTGCGGGGTGTAGCCGCAGAACCAGAGGTCGCCGTAGTTCTCGGTCGTGCCGGTCTTGCCCGCCACGGGCTGGTTGGCGGTGAAGTAGTTGCGCACGTAGGTGGCCGAGCCCTTGGTGATGACGCCCTCGAGGACGCCGGTCAGGTCCTCGATGATCGCGGAGTCGACGATCTGCTCGGAGCTGTCCTGGTGCTCGTAAACGACGTTGCCGTTGCGGTCCTCGATGCGCGTGATCGCGATGGCGTCGCGGTGCACGCCGCCGTTGGCGAAGACGGAGTAGACCTCGGCCATCTCGAGCGGCGTGACCTCCTGGGTGCCGAGCGTGAGCGCGGCCACGGGGTTGATCTGGGAGTCGACGCCGAGCAGGTGGGCCGTCTCGATGATCTTCTCGTTCCCGATGGCCTGGGCGACCTGGGCGTAGCCGGTGTTGGACGAGTACGCGGTGGCGTCGGCGAGTGTGATCGTGCCGAGCTGGTCGTTGTTGATGTTGCTCGGGGCCCACAAGGGCGTGATCTGGATGGGGGAGTTGCAGTTGATGCGCACGGTGGGGCTCATGCCCTCGAGCATGGCGGCGCACAGCGTGATGGCCTTGAAGCTGGAGCCGGGCTGGCGGGCGTTGGTGGCGAGGTTGACCGAGCTCTGGCCGGCCTCGGTGTCGTTGCCGTAGTTCTGGCCGCCGACCATGGCCACGATGTGCCCGTTGGAGTTGTCCACCGAGACGAGGGCGCCCCTCAGCTGCTCGTCCCCGGACGCGGCAACGCGCTCGTTGACGGCCTGCTCGGCGGCCTGCTGCTTGGCGGGCTCGATCGTGGTGTAGACCTTGAGGCCGCCCTGCATGATGGTCTCGGACGAGAAGTCCTGGAGCAGGAGGTTGCGGACGTAGTCGGTGAAGTACGGGTAGGTGCCGATGGAGTCGGTCAGCTCGCCGGGGTTCAGGACGAGCGGCTCGGCGCAGGCGGCGTCGTACTCCTCCTGGGAGATGTCGCCCGCCTCGAGCATGCGCGAGAGGACGAGGTTGCGGCGGGAGACGCAGCTGTCGGGCTTGGTGAAGGGGTCGTAGAGCGAGGGGGCGTTGGGCAGGCCGACGAGGACCGCCGCCTCGGAGAGGGTGAGCTCGCTCGCATGCTTGTTGAAGTAGGTGATGGACGCAGCCTCGATGCCATATGCCCCGTTGCCATAGTAGATGGTGTTGAGGTACATGTTGATGATCTGCTCTTTGGTGTATTCCTTCTCAAGCTGGATGGCGATGTACGCCTCGCGCACCTTTCGCTTGAGGGACTGCTCGAACTGCTCGTCGGAGAGGACGGTGTTTCGGACGAGCTGCTGGGTGATCGTGGAGCCGCCGCCGGCGTCGCCGGAGCCCGTGATCTGGCCCACGACGGCGCGCAGGACGCCCTGCGGGTCGACGCCGTTGTGCTCGTAGAAGCGCTTGTCCTCGGTGTCGATGAGGCCCTTGATGACGTAGTCGGAGATCTCGTCCAGCGTGACGGAGCGACGGTTCTGGAGGTAGTACGAGGCTATCTCGTTCCCGTCCGCGTCATAGACGCGCGTCGGCTCGGCGAGGAGGTAGGCGTCGGCAGAGGTGTAGTCGGGCAAGTCCTCGAGCCATGCGCTCACCACGCCGCCGAGCGAGAGTGCGAGCGTCACGCAGAGCAGCGCGATGAAGCCGAGAACGCCCGCGATGCCAAACCCCACGAAGTGCGTGCGGGAGTGCGTGCGTGCTCTTCGGGTTCTGATCCCCATCTAGTCCTCCTGTCGGGGAGACCGGTCCATAACTGTCCAACATTATAGGAGGTTGTCGGCCCAGGTCTGTCGAGGGCGTTGCCCCTTCGCGTGCGAGTGAGGGCGCGCGCCGTCCTTCTCGCCGCGCCGCCCGCCGGGCGCGCCGCCAGGAAAATCGGCTCTGTCCTGCCCCTTTTCTGGACCTCTGCGCTATGCTAATACCTTATGCGGCCTCCTTGAGAGCCGCTTGGTAAAACGAAGGACCTATGGAGGACAGAGATTTGCTGCCAGTCGACGAGCAACTCAAGGTGATCACCTCCGGCACGATGCAGATCGTGCCGCTTGACGAGCTCAAGAAGAAGCTCGAGAAGGGCACGCCGCTCAACATCAAGCTGGGCGTCGACCCCACCAGCCCCGACCTTCACCTCGGCCACGCCGTGCCGCTGCGCAAGATGCGCCAGTTCCAGGACCTGGGCCACAACGTGACGCTCATCATCGGCAACGGCACCGCCCTCATCGGCGACCCGTCCGGCCGCGACTCCACCCGCCCGCCGCTCACCGAGGAGCAGGTCGAGGCCAACGCCAAGACCTACGTCGAGCAGGCCATGAAGGTGCTCGACCCCGAGAGGACCCAGATCGTCCACAACGGCGACTGGCTGAAGGGGCTCAACCTCGCCGAGATGCTGGGTCTCATGAGCCAGTTCAACGTGGCCCGCATCCTCGAGCGCGAAGACTTCCACAACCGCTACACCGAGGGCAAGTCCATCGCCCTGCACGAGTTCATCTACCCGGTGCTGCAGGCCTACGACTCCGTCGTGGTGAAGGCGGACCTCGAGATGGGCGGCAACGACCAGATCTTCAACCTGCTCGCCGGCCGCGACCTCATGCGCGCCATGGGCATGGAGCCGCAGGTGGCCCTCACGATGCCGCTCCTGGTGGGCACCGACGGCCACAAGAAGATGTCCAAGAGCTACGGCAACTACGTGGGCCTCACCGACGAGCCGGCGGACATGTACGGCAAGGTCATGTCCATCACCGACGAGCTGGTGCCGCTCTACTGGCGCCTGTGCTCCACGGCGGACATGGACAAGCTCGACGCCATCGACGCCGCCTTCGCGGACGGCTCCGCCGACCCGTACGCGCTCAAGCGCGAGCTCGCCGCCAACATCGTGGACCTCTACCACGGCGAGGGCGCCGGTGCCGCGGCAAGTGCCGCCTTCGACGCGCAGTTCAAGCGCGCCGAGGCCCCGGAGGACATGCCGGAGTTCCCGCTCTCCGTCGTCGAGGCGAACGACGAGGGCAAGGTCTACCTCGGCAAGCTCCTCGTTGAGGTGGGCATCGCCAAGTCCGCCGGCGAGGCGCGCCGCCTCGTGGACGGCGGCGGCGTCAAGATCAACGGCGAGGCCGTGGCACCCAAGTGCTACAACGTCGACCCCGTGCTCTTCTCGGCCGGCACGACGGTCCAGTCCGGCAAGAAGCGCTGGGCGCGCCTGGTGTAGGGCCCAAGACAGGGGAAGCGCGGGCGGGGTCGCGGCTGCGGCTCCGCCCGTGTCTGTGAGTTCGGGAAAATTAATCCGCCCTCTGAGCGCTCGGACCGACGTTTTCCCAGTTGGCATTTTGGCGAGAGCTCCACAGGGCGGATTAATTCTGGCGGGTGCGGTCAAGACGGCGCGCGAGAAGGGGGCATGATGGCGAGAGGGACCACGTTTCTGGAGGCCCACGGCGTGCCGGAGCTGCTGGCGCCCGCCGGCGGCCCCGAGCCGTTCAACGCCGCGCTCGCCGCGGGGGCGGACGCGATCTACTGCGGGCTGGGCAACGACTTCAACGCCCGTCGCGGCGCCCACAACTTCGATGACGAGTCGTTCGCCGCGGCGTGCCGGCGAGCCCACCTCGCCGGGACGCGCGTCTACGTGACCGTGAACGTTGCCGTCTCTACCGAGGAGATGCCGCGCGTGCTCGATCTCGTGCGCCGTGCGTGGGAGCTCGGCGCGGACGCCTTCATCATCCAGGACTGGGGCCTCATGGCGGAGATTCGCCGCCGGTGGCCGGAGGTGGAGACCCACGTCTCCACGCAGGCCAACGTGCACGACGCGCGCGGCGTGGCGTGGTGCCGGGACGCTTGGGGCGTCGACCGCGTGACCCTCTCGCGCGAGCTCTCGCTGGCGGAGATCTCCCGCATCGCGGAGGAGGGCGTGGAGCTGGAGTGCTTCGGCCACGGGGCGCTCTGCTTCTGCTACTCGGGCGTGTGCCTCATGAGCTCGCTCAACGGCGGGCGCTCGGCCAACCGGGGCCTCTGCGCCCAGCCCTGCCGCCTGCCGTATGACCTCATCGACGAGGGCGGCAACGTGATGGAGATTCCGGGCGTGGCCACGCAGGGCCTTCCCGAGAAGAGCCGCGGGGTGGGCGGCACGCGCCTGCTCTGCCCCAAGGACTACTGCACCGTGGACCGCCTCGCCGAGATGCGCGACGCCGGCGTGGGGTCGCTCAAGGTGGAGGGGCGCATGAAGGCCCCCGACTACGTGCTCTCCGTCGTGGGGGCCTATCGCGACGCGCTCGACGCCCTGGCGGCGGGAGAGGACTCCGAGGCCGGTGCGGCCGCGCGGCATCGACGCCTCAAGCGGGCCTTCAATCGCGACTTTACGGACAGCTACCTCTGGGGTCGCTCCGACAACGACATGATGAGCTACGAGCGGTCCAACAACCGGGGCGAGGTCGTGGGCGAGGTCGTGGGCTCGCGTCAGCTCGAGGACGCGGTGGTGCGCCGCGGGGGCAGCAACGGCGGCCGCGAGCGGATGCGCCGCCTCACGCGCGCCGACGTGGAGGTGCGTCTCACGGCGCCGGTGGACGAGGGCGACCTCCTGGAGCTTCGCCCGGTGGATGACCCGACACAGTTCCTCACCGCTCCGGCGCCCGCGGACGCCGCGGCGGGGGAGAGCATCATCTGCCGCGCGGCCCGCCCCATGCCCGCAGGCTCCGTCGTGCGCCTCATCCGCTCGCAGCGCGCGCTCGACGAGGCGGCCCGCGTGGCGGACAAGGACGTGGTGCGTCGTCGCCCGGTGCGCGTCAGCGTGACGGCGCGACTCGGTGAGCCCTTCTCCGTTGAGCTCTCATGCGTGGACGGTGCCGCCTCGGCCCGTGCGGAGGGCTTTGTCGTTGAGGCCGCCCGCACGCGCGAGGTCACCGGCGAGGAGCTGGTGGAGCATGTCGGCCGCATGGGCCAGAGCCCGTTTGAGCCCGTGGAGTGGGACGTGACGCTCGATTCCGGCTGCGGCATGTCCTTCTCCGCCGTTCACAAGGTTCGCGCTGAGGCGTGCGCGCTCCTGGAGGAGGCCATTCTCGCACCGTACGCGTGCAGAGGGGGCAGCCCGTGCAAAGGGGACAGTCACTTTTGCACGCCCGGGCGTGCAAAAGTGACTGTCCCCTTTGCACGGGCTGCCCCCTCTGCACGCCCCCTCGTCTCGCCCACGATCTGCGCGCTCGTGACCGCGCCGGAATGCGCTGAGGCGGCGCTTGCCGCCGGCGCGACGCGCGTCTACGCCCCTGCCGACGACCTCGCCGAGGGCGCGTGGCCCGAGGGGGTCATCCCCTGGCTGGACGAGATCTGCCGCGAGGCCGACCACGCGCGCCTGGACGGCTGGGTTCGTGCCGGCGAGCCCGTGGCGGCGGGCAACGTCTCGGAACTTGCGCTCGCTGTGGAGCGCGGCGCGCTGCCCGAGGTCCGCTCCTGCGTCCCGGTGCACAACGAGTCCTGTCTCGCGGCCCTGGAGGACGCGGGCGCGGCGGGCGTCTGGCTCTCCCCGGAGCTCACGCTCGACGAGGTCTGCGCGCTCGCCCGCGCGGCGCGCGTCCCCGTGGGCCTCTCGGTCCTGGGCCGTGAGCGCGTGATGACGAGCGAGCACTGCGTGCTGCAGGCGCTCGGCCAATGCATCCATGACTGCCGCCGCTGTGCGCTGCGTCGCCGCAGGCTCTCACTGCGGGACATCGACGGCCGCGAGCTCCCCGTCCGCACTGACGTCAACGGCCGGTCGCGCATCTGGTTCGGCCAGCCGCTCGACGCCACGCCGCAGGTGGACGTCCTTCTCGCCGCCGGCGTGTCGCGCCTGCTGGTGGACGCGCAGCTCATGGACGAGGAGGAGGTCGCGGCTGCCGTGGGACGCGTCGCGCGTGCGGTGGAGGCGGTCCGCGCCGGCCGCAAGCCCGCCCGGCGCCTCCCCGGCGCCACTTCCGGGCATCTTTTTGCCGGCATTGGGTAACATGGTCTTCGAACGCAAGCACAAGCTGCCTCCCGGGTCCCATGCGCCGGGCGAGGCATGAGGAAAGGACATCCCATGGCCGTTGATCGAGCCCTTCTCGACGCAACCCTCGACGTCATCCGCCAGAGCCTCCAGGCCGACGGCGGAGACGTCGCCCTCATCGACTGCACCGACGACGGCGTGGTCACCCTGGAGATGCAGGGCGCCTGCGCCGGCTGCCCGCTCTCCTCCCTCGACATGTCCGAGGGCATCGAGCGCATCCTGCGCGAGCACGTCCCCGGCGTGACGCGCGTCCAGCCCGCCGCGTTCTAGCACGGGGCGAGAAGAACGTGTTCCTGAACGACCTCTATCACATGCTCGACCCGGTGGCCTTCTCGCTGGGGCCGATTACGGTGCGCTGGTACGGCATCGCGTACCTGCTCGGCTTCATCTGCGCCGGGGTGGTGATGTATCGTACGGCGCGCCGCTGGAAGCTCGGGCTTACCGTCGACGACGTCTTCTCCATCGTGATTGGCGTGGTCTTTGGCATTATCATCGGCGCGCGCCTGTTCTATGTGATCTTCTACGTCTGGGGCGCGGGGCTCAGTCTCTCCAGCCCGCTTGAGATCTTCGCCACTTGGGAGGGCGGCATGAGCTTTCACGGCGGGCTCGTGGGCGCCGTGGTGGGCGGCGCGCTCGTGTGTCGGCACTACGGCATCTCCGTGCCGACGGTCTGCGACCTCGGCGTGATCGGAGCGCCGCTCGGCCTCTTCTTCGGCCGCTGCGCCAACTTCGTAAACGGCGAGCTCTGGGGCAAGGAGACGGACCTCCCCTGGGGCGTCATGTTCGAGACGGGCGGCAACGTGTACCGCCACCCCTCCCAGCTCTACGAGGCCATCCTCGAGGGCCTGGTGATCTTCGCGGTGCTCTACCTGCTGTCCCGTCGCGTGCCGCCGCGCCCGCAGGGGACCTTCATGGGGACGTTCCTTGTTCTCTATGGCGTGTTCCGCTTCCTCGTGGAGTTCGTCCGCGTGCCTGACGCGCAGCTCGGCTACCTCTTTGGCCCCATCACGATGGGCCAGCTTCTGAGTCTGCCGCTCGTCCTTCTCGGCATTGTGGTCCTGGTGGCGGCCCATCGCCTCAACCGACCGCAGGTGGGCTATCTGGCCTAGGGGCGCAGCCCGACAAACGCGACGGGGCCGTCTGCCATGAGTGATTTCATGACAGACGGCCCCGTCGCTTTGTCGGGAACGGTGTCTTCTCGTTCGTTGGGCAGTGCATCAACTGGAAGGCGTGCCCTACCGTTCGCGGAGAATAACTGCCCGCTCACGGTAATCACCTGTGTCCATATCAGGGTGGATTATCTCAATGCCGAATCATCGCACCTCTGTCTACCAGCGGTTTCTTATTCGTTTTGTACTGAAATTAAATCGTTCCGGTACGATTTGACAACAGTTACATCATCACATACATTTCATCCCGAAACGCGCATATAACACCTGCTACTGATACTCGCCAGCATGCCCGTGGGAAGCGCGGGCAATGATATCGGAGGAGGTTTTTACGCCATGGAAGAGAAGCCGACCAAGATTTTGCTGCTCACTCACGGGGGTTGGGGAGAGTCTCTTACGGAGAGTCTCAGGATGATCCTCGGCGCTATCGACTGCGTTCACGAGATTGCCCTCAGGCCGTCGTACACGCTTCCGGAGTACATGGGCATGGTCCGAGAGTACGTGGACACCATCTCGCCTGACTCCCTCATCATCACCGACCTCTTTGGGGGCACACCTTCCAACGTTGCGGCTGCCATCGGAAACCAGACGGGCATCAAGGTCTTCTGCGGACTCAACGCTCCGATGCTGCTGGAGGCATGTGTCGAGCTTCAGGGTGACGGCACGCTCGACTTTGACACGATCCTCGCTGCGGGTGCCAGTGCCTGCAAGGATGTTGTTGCTGAAGTCAAATCGAACATGAAGTAGAGAGAGGAGGAAAGATGGGAAACATTGTTCTGACGCGCGTTGACTCTCGTCTCATTCACGGACAGGTCATGACCAAGTGGGTCAATCAGGTCCGGGCAAACAAGATCGTGGTCGTGAGTGACGAGCTTGCCGCTGATGAGTTCATGAGGAGCATCTATCTCATGTCAGCGCCGACGGGCGTTGAGGTCGTGTGCCTCTCCGAGGCTCAGGCTGCCGAGAGCTACGCTGCCGACGTTTTTGGCTCGGGCAACGTGCTCCTGCTGCTTCCGAGCCTCAAGGCCTTGAAGAACATCTATGACCAGGGCGTCAAGGTTGATTCGGTTCAGGTCGGCGGCCTTGGCGGCGGTCCTGAGCGCAAGGTCGTCTTCCAGAACATCACGCTGGACGACGCCGATGCCGTCATTCTCGACGAGCTCGCTGCCTCAGGCGTCAAGATCGTCTTCCAGACGATTCCCGAGGACGCCCCGCAAGACGTCGACTCTATTCTCAAGAAGTACCGCGGCTAGAGCGGTCGGACTCCGCGCGCCCCTGAGGTGCGCAGACAACCCGAACTGAACGTCTATATCCCTTAGGAGGTACCTAGATGGGTACTATGGGCATCGCAATCGCGATGGGCATCTACTACTGGTTTGCCCGTCTGCGCTTTGGCTACACCCTCTCGAGCGCCCTTCTCCAGCCGGCGACGATCGGCGTGTTCGTCGGTCTTCTCACCGGTGAGATGATGCTCTCGATGCAGATCGGTGCCGCACTTCAGCTCGTCTACCTCGGCGTCACGTCGACGCCCGGTGGTAACGTCCCCAATGACCCGTGTCTGGCCGGAGTCATCGCAATCCCGCTTGGCGTCATGTCCAACATGAGCCCTGAGTTGGCGGTTGCCCTTGCTGTCCCGTTTGGCGTCATCGGTGTGTTCGTTGACCAGCTGCGTCGCACCACCAATGCGATCTGGGTGCACATGGCGGATAAGTATGCGGAGGATGCCAACACTGCCGGCATCATGCGCTGCGCGTTCGTGTACCCCGCCCTTATGGGCTTCTTGATTCGCTTCCCGTTCGTCTTCGTGATCGACCTGTTCGGCGCCGAGTGGGCCAACGCCCTTATCGCCGCACTGCCCGAGGTCCTCATTCACTCGTTTGAGGTCATGGGCGGCATCCTGCCCGCCCTCGGCTTTGCTCTGACGATCATGGTCATTGGCAAGAAGGAGCTCATCCCGTTCTTCTTCCTCGGCTACTTCGCCGTTGCCTACCTTCAGATCCCCGTCATGGGCATGGCCATCTTCGGCCTCATCATCGCCCTCGTCCTGCGCATGATTCTCTATCCCGATACGGTCAATGCCCAGGTCGTCTCGGGTGGCGATAAGGCCGTGGAGACGGCAAAGACCGGGCTTATCACCAAGAAGGACGTCACCAAGTCGTTCTGGATCTACTACTTTGGCTGCGAGCTCTCCAACTCCTATGAGCGCCTGCAGAGTCTGGTCTTCTGCGCCTCGATGATTCCCACGCTCAAGAAGCTCTATCCGGCGAAGGAGGATCTGGCGGACGCCCTCAAGCGCCACCTTGCCTTCTTCAATACCGAGGGCTCGCTCGGCGGCATCATCCAGGGCATCTCCATCGCCATGGAGGAGGAGAAGGCAACCGAGAAGAACCTGCCCGGGTCGGCCATCACCTCCATCAAGACCGGTCTCATGGGGCCGATTGCCGGCATGGGCGATGCCATCGTGTGGGCAGTGGTCATGCCAATCATCTACGGCATGTTCATTCCCTTCGCGGAGCAGGGCAACGCTCTCGGTGGCATCGCGCCGCTGATTCTGTGGCCCGGCGTCTCCATCGCCATTCAGTACTTCATGACGCAGCGTGGCTACAAGCTGGGCCGTGAGTCGATCACCGGCCTCCTGCAGTCCGGCGTGATGCAGTCCATCATCTTTGCCGCCAACGTCCTTGGTCTCATCATGATGGGCGCGCTGTCCAGCTCTTACATCGCGATCTCCAGCCCGCTTGAGATTACGATGGGCGCAGGCAACGTCATCGGCATCCAGTCCATCCTGGACTCCATCGCTCCCGGCATCCTGCCGCTGATCGCTGTCTTCGCCATCTACTTCTACATGCAGAAGAAGGGACCGCGCTATAACGTCATCCTGATCGCCATCGTCCTCGTCAGCGTCGTCTGCGCCGTTTGCGGCATCCTCTAGTCAACGACGCTCCATCCAGGCCGGCGCCGCGCTCACTGGCCGCGGTGCCGGCACCTGCCTAGGGAGTGACACACATGAGCATCTACCAGGAAATTGGGCTGAAGCGCGTCGTTAACGCCTCTGGTCGGGTGACGGTGCTGGGCGTCTCCACGTTCAGCGATAAGGTTGCCCGCGCGGCGGTTGAGGCCGGTCAGTCGTACGTCGTGATCGAGGATCTCATGACTCGCGCGGGGGAGCTCATCTCAGAGCACACTGGTGCTGAGATGAGCTGCGTTGCCCCGTGTGCGTCCGCGGCGATAGCGCTCACGGTGGCGGGGCTCGTCACCAAGGGCCGCTATACCGATATGATGCGCCTCCCCGACTCGTCTGGTCTCGCAAATGAGGTGGTCCTGCAGAAGGGGCATTCCATCAATTACGGGGCGCCCATCCCCACGATGATTCGTTTGGGCGGAGGCGTCCCCGTCGAGGTCGGTCAGGCGAACGAGGTTCATCCCGAGGACATAGAGGAGGGCATTACAGACAAGACCGTTGCGCTTCTCTACGTCAAGAGCCATCACTGCGTCCAGAAGGGCATGGTGGACATCGAGACCATGCGTGACATCGCGCATGCGCACGGCCTGCCCTTCATGATGGACTGCGCGGCCGAGGAGGACTTCCGCAAATACGTCGATCTGGGCGCTGACATCGTCTGCTACTCCGGAGCCAAGGCTCTCGAGGCCACCACATCGGGCTTCGTCACCGGCAAGCGCGCCTATGTCCAGTACGTGCAGCCGCAGTACCACGGCATCGGCCGCGCCATGAAGGTGGGCAAGGAGCAGATTATGGGGCTTCTTGCCGCGCTCGACCAGTACGAGGAGCGTGACCACGACGCCGAGGTTGCCGCCAATGTTGCCAAGGTTGACTACCTCGTGGAGCAAATCGGCCGCATCCCCGGCCTTGCGGCCGAGAAGATCCAGGACGAGGCCGGTCGTGCCATCTATCGCTGCCGTGTTACCTTTGACGGCTCCCAGCGCGCCGGGCTTTCAATGGAGGACGTCAACGTGCAGCTTCGGTCCGGCGATCCCGTTGTCTGGGCGCGTACGGAGTTTCTCAACCTCGGAAAGATTGACTTCGACCCCCGCCCGCTCGGAGAGGGCGACAAGGAGCTCATCGTCGATCGTCTACGTGAGATTATGGAGGACTAAGTAATGGGCATGAACTACTATAACGACCGCGTTGTCCTCAACGTTCTGGGAGGCTCCCTCGAAAACGCGCGCGAGCTGTACCAGGTTGCCGAGGGGCACGTTGCCGTGGGCGTTCTCACGGCTGATTACCCCACGGTCGAGGCCTACGTCGAGGATGCCAACCGGTACATGGAAGTTCTCGAGGGCAACCTTTCCGTTGGCCTAGGTGGCGGTAACCCCAACCAGTGGCGTGCGGTTGCCGAGGTGGCAAAGCATGTTAAGGCCAATCACTTCAACCAAGCCTTCTGTGCCGTGGGCTGGACTCGCGCCAACCTTGACGGTGCGCCCTGCCACGTCAACGCCATGGTGGCCCCCTCGGGGACCCCGGGTCTCGTCAAGATCTCCACGGGCCCGCTGTCCAAGGACTGCGAGAAGCCCGCGCTCGTCGATGCCGACACGGTCGTGGCCATGGCCAAGGAAATGGGGGCGGACTCCCTCAAGTTCTTCCCGATGGGTGGTCTCAAGGTCGCAGACGAGCTCAAGGCGGTGGCCGAGGCCTGTGCCCGCCACGACTTTATCCTCGAGCCCACAGGCGGCATCGACCTGGACAACTTCGAGCAGATCATGAAGATCATTCTCGACGCCGGGGTTCCCAAGGTCATTCCGCACGTCTACAGCTCTATCATCGACAAGGCGACGGGCAACACTCGTCCCGAGGACGTCGTCGCTCTCATGGATAAGGTCAAGAACCTTATCTAAGTATTGCGCACAGTTGGTTCAATGCAGTTCTCGGCTATATACTTGTGTCTTGCCTAAAATGCGGGCTCCGGCCATCGGGGCCCGCATGCGGGCAACCGGGGAGATGATGCCGCGCGCGGCGTCGGGTGCAAGGAAGAACACGTGCCAAAGTACAAGGCTATCGTCAAGGAAATCGAAGAGGCGATCAAGCGCGGAGAGCTCAGGCCTTATGACCAGCTGCCCACCGTGGTGGAGCTCACGAAGAAATATCATGTGAGCCGCACGACCATCGAGCAGGCCATGGACGAGCTTGAGAAGCGCGGCCTCGTCTCGCGCAAGCGTGGGTCGGGCGTCTACGTCAAGAAGGTCGCGACCCCCTCCTTTGCCAAGCCTCTCAATACGGTTTCCCTGACGGATGACATAGACCGGGACCTCGCTGAGAATCCCGAGTGCTCGGTGCATGAGTTCACCGTGCTCAAGCCCGATGAGCATGTCCGGCATGAGCTCGGGCTTCATGAGTTCAGCTTTACGTTCTATATCGAGCGTTCTCATCTTCATCAGGGCTCCCCGCTCGACATGCAGTACCTCTACTATCCGGTGGAGATCTTCCGTGACATCCGCCTCTCTGCCGCAGAGACGAGCGTGCGTCCTTGGATTGCCGAGAACTATGAGGTTACGCCCGACAGCTATCACAAGACGCTTCGTGCCGTGACTGCCACTGAGCGGGAGTGCCAGATTCTGGGCGTTGCCGCGGGAAGCCCCCTGCTTGAGATTGAGCAGGTTGGCTATCTCGACGATGGCCGACCCTTCGAATACCTGGTTTCGCACTTCCCCGGTGACCTAGCGGAGTATCAGACGGTGGATTCTGACTCGCTGCCTGTCTAGGCTCCTCCGGCGGTGCGGCACGGCGTCTCATCCTCAGGGGAGAAGAGATGATTCAAGCCGCGATTTTTGACATGGACGGCCTCATGGTCGATACCGAGCCAATATGGGCGAGTGCATGGCCGCCGGCCTTCGCTCGATATGGCCTCACGGTGGCTCCCGGGCTAGTGGAGGCCTGCGTCGGCAGCTCCTACGAGCGGATTTCCGGTCTCGTTTCTCAGGCATATGATGGCAACCCGGATGCACAGAGGGCCCTGGACGATCATTACGAGATAGGCGCGGAGCGCTTCATTGCCTCCGGCGCGCCCAAGAAGCCCGGCCTCGACGAGCTGCTCGCCTGGCTGGTGGGGCGGGGCATCCCCTGTGCGGTTGCCTCGTCTTCGGAGCGGCGGGTCGTGGAGGCGAATCTGCGGCATGCGGGCGTCGCGAGCCGCTTTGATGCCCTGGTAACCGGAGATGATGGATATCCGTCAAAGCCCGCTCCTGACATCTTTCTCGGTGCAGCCGCGCGCCTGGGCTCCGAGCCTGCGCACACCCTCGTGCTTGAGGACAGTCCCTCGGGCGTTACCGCAGCGAATGCCGGTGGCTTCATCACGGTCATGGTTCCCGATCTGATTGAGCCGAATGACGAACTTCGCGGCCGTTGCGCCCGTGTGTGTCGCGACCTTATCGAGGTGCGTGACCTGCTCGCCTCCGGCTGGGAAGGGTGACGAGAGGCTAAGACCTTACAAACGCGACGGGGCCGTCTGTCATGAGTGATTTCATGACAGACGGCCCCGTCGCGTTTGTCGGGCTGTCAGGGGGCTATGCCGCGCGAGCGCTGTTCTCCGGCGTGATTTCCATGCTCTGGAAGCGATGCTGCATGTAGGCGTCGTCGTAGTGCTCGGCGTAGAACTCCTCCACGGGCGAGCTCGGCGCGAGGCCGCTCTCGCGCTGGTACCAGCACTCGAGGGACTGCAGCGTCATGACGCCGTTCACCAGCATGAGAATCGCGCAGAGCGTGGTGAAGGAGTAGCGCGCCTGCCAGGGGATGAGGTTGATGAGCTTCAGGAGCCACGGCAGGCAGAACTTGATCCACACAAAGCCGAGCGCGCCCCACATGCACATGAAGAGGGTGCTCGTGCGGCCGCCAAAGAGGACCGCGATGGGGTCGGGGAAGAGCCCGAAGATCGTGGAGCCCGAGTAGTCCCAGGCCACGGCGCCAAAGCCGACCTGCATGAACCAGGAGACCGCCGCCTCAAAGAGCCCGCCGATCACGGCCGACACGAGGAAGATCACGATGGGGTTGGCCTTGTAGAAGCGGTTGAGCGCGATGGTCATGAGCACGGCGCCAAACCCGTAGATGGGGGAGAAGGGCCCGTAGAGCATGCCGGCGCGGTCCTGGTAGACGCCGGGGTCCACCACGACCATGTGATACACGGTCTCGATGATGAGCCCGAGCACGCAGCACACCACGAAGACCCAGAACAGGTTGAAGAAGTCGAGCTCGATGAAGCCGCGGTCGCCCTTGGCGCGACCGAGCGTGCCGTCCTTGGCGGCCTCCTCGGTCTCCATGTCACGGAGCTTGCGCTGCAGGCGGCGCTCGGTGATGAGCGTGGGGTCGATGGTGGCGGAGATGACGAGAAGGACCACGAGCCGCACGCCGTCGTAGATGAGGTTGTCGCCAAAGCCGTTGAGCATGATCTCGAGGATGAGGTTGATGATGCCCACGCCGATGAGCGCGTAGGCGATCTGCGCCACGTGCCGGCGCCGGTCGCGCAGCACGAGCACGCCAAAGAGGATGTACCCCGCCGCTCCGACGGCGAGCATCACCACCTGCATGATCATGAGCGTCATCGTGAGCGTGACGTCATGGCTCTCGCGGAAGAGGCTGACGCCGTACTGGGCGAGCGGGATGGCGATCAGCGCCACCAGGGCGAGCACCGCCGCCGCCGTGAGGAGGCAGTAGATGCCGTAGATCTTGAGCAGCAGGGGGATCTTTCGCTTTTCCACGGGGATGGCGTCTGACATGGGGGAGTCCCTTTCTGGGAGCCGGGGCGCTGCCCCGGGGCGTGTGGTGCCCACAGTCTACCCGCAGAGGGCGACAAGAAACAACTGGCGAGAAGAACGTCGGGCAGGACGTTCTTCTCGCCAGCCTGAGGCGTTGTCGGCGATTGCTACCCGCGGTCCGCCGCGAACGATGCGGCGCCGACGATGCCGGCGTCGTTGAGGAGCTTGGCGGGGTAGACGGGCGTCTCGACCTCGATGTACGGGAAGTACTTCTCATGCTTCTTGCTCACGCCGCCGCCGATGACGAAGGCCTCGGGGCTGAGATAGAACTCGAGGAGCCGCAGGTACTTGGTGAGGCGCTTGCCCCACTTCTTCCAGCTGAGGTCCTCGCGCTGGCGGGCGGAGTCGGCCGCCAGCCTCTCGGCGTCCTCGCCGTTCTTGCCCATCGTGATGTGGCCGAGCTCGGAGTTGGGGATGAGCCTGCCGTCCATGACGAGCGCGGTGCCGATGCCGGTGCCCAGCGTGACGGCTATGACGAGGCCCTTGCTGCCGCGTACGGCGCCGTAGCGCGCCTCGGCGAGGCCGGCGGCGTCGGCGTCGTTGACCACACTGACGGGGCGGTGGCAGGCCTCGGAGAGCTTGGCGGTGATGTCGACGCCGATCCAGGACTTGTCGAGGTTGGCCATGTAGCCGATGGGCCTGCCGGGGTGGATCGGGGCGGGGAAGGCTACGCCAACGGGCACGGACGGGTCCACGTGGAAGTTGTCGAGCAGCTCGCAGCATACGCGCGCGACGGCCTCGGGCGTGGACACCTCGGGCGTGGGGATGCGCAGGCGCTCCGCCGCGAAGCAGCCCCTCTCAAGGTCGACGGGCGCGCCCTTGATGCCCGACCCGCCGATGTCAATGCCAAACGCGTCCATGATGTCCCCCTTTGCTGAGTTGCCAATATGAAAATGTTAGCCGTATGTAAGGGGGAGGGAGGCAAAGCGCCGGCTCTGCGGCCGCATTTACTCGGGGAGTGTGACCGGGGGCGGAGCGATGACGGCCCCTCCGCCCCCGACGCGCCGCTACCAGCGGATGGTGTACGGGTCCTTGGTGAACGAGCAGAACGTGGCGGTGACGTTCTCCAGCGCAAGGACCTCGCAGTTGCCGTCGTCGGCGGCATACATCGGCTGCAGCTCGGGGTACTCAGCAAGGACTGCCTCGCGCGCCTCCAGGCGGTCGTCGAGTACGGCGTCGGCCGTGACGCGCAGCCACGAGCCGTCGGCGCCCATCGCGCAGATCGCCACGCGCGGGTGGGCGAGCATCTGCTCGGAGACGGGCTTGACCTTGCCGGTCTGGATGTAGAGCTTGCCCTCGAACTTGGCGATGGTCCCGAAGGGGCGCACCTGCGGGTTGCCCGCCTCGTCGACGGTTGCCAGGAAGTAGGTGGGGTTGGCCTTGAGATAGGCGAGTGCCTCGTCCATGGGCGCTCCTTTCGCGCGCGGGAACGGCTGTTGGCGCTACTTTACTCCGCCTCGGGGACGGCGAGGGTGCGCTTGTAGTAGATCTTCACGCCGAGCAGGACGAGCGCGAGAAAAACCAGCGTGGCCGCCACGGTGACCATGGACTCAAAGCTCACGAGCGCGCCGACGAGAATGGCGACCACGGCGAGGGCGGGCATCAGCTGAACGTAGGCGCGCGCTATCTCTCGTTCCATGTGGGCACGCAGCTCATCGTGCTCGCGCGCCTGAAGGCGGCGCAGCTCGGCGTCGTCTGCGAGGGCACGGCGAAGGCTGTGCGCCCGGCGCGCGGTGATGCCGCCGGCAACGACGAAGATGCCCATTATGAACCCCGAGAGAAAGCCTGAGACGCGCAGGTCCGCGTGCAGTGCGGGGAGCGCGTCAGACATGGAAAGCGCGAGCAGGGCGGCCCATGCGGCGAGGATGACGGCGAGCAGGGCCCTCTCGCGACGCAGGCGGCGACGGACGGTGGCGCGCAGCGCCTCGGCGGTGTTCTTCATGGCGATCACAGCTCCTCGTCTATCTCGGAAAAGTCAAAGACGTCCTCGATCGTGAGGCCAAAGTAGCGTGCAATCTTGTGCGCCAGCGGCAGCGAGGCGGTGTACTTGCCCACCTCGATTGACGTGATGGTCTGGCGCGTGGTGCCCACGGCCTCGGCGAGCTCGGCCTGGGAGAGCTTTCGTTTGCGGCGCAGCTCACGGATGTGCGTGCGCATCGCATTGCCTCCCTCCGCATTCGGTCCTAGATGCTAAGCGCGCTTTGCATTTATAGCATAGTATGCTTTGCAATGAGAGACAAGTTTGCTTTGCAAAGATTCGGTAAGCTGATCGGGAATATCGGCCTGGCACGCATCCCGCGCGACTTCGTTCGCGTTTTCCAGATGATCGCTGGCTATGCGCGCAGAATGCATGCCAGATGCCAGCTCCGTGCCGAAGGTCCCTTCAAGAAAGGCCCCCGCCGCACCTCTTGGGGGAGACGTGCGACGGGGGCCGTTGTCGGGCGGAATGACGCTGGCGCTAGGCGAGAAGACCGGCGTGCTCCGGGTGCTTCTCGAACCAGCTCACGGCGTAGGAGCACGTGGGGCGCGCGTAGAACCCGCTCGCGGCGATGCTCGCCACGGAGCGGCCCATAAGCTCGCCCGCGATGCCCTGGCCACGCAGGCTCTCGTCCACGAAGGTGTGGTTGATCTCAACGATACCGGGCTCCACCACGGGGAAGGTCACCTCGGCAAGGACGTTCCAGGCCTCGTCGAGCACCTGCACGCGATCGCGCTCCATGATCCAGTCCATGCTGCCTCCTCTGAAAAAGGGGGACGGTCCCGAATTCGAAGGAAAGGGTTGCGTGAGATCGGGCCTGTCCCCAACTGCGGCGACTACGACACCCATTCTACCGAGAGAAGGCCAATCGATGAAGTTCCAGCGCGAGGCCACCGTTCTGGACAAGGCTACGCCTCCACCGCCCTGCGGGGCGGCTCGATCATGCACGGCTGGATGTGTGACGGCTGCCGGATGATTGGCTGCCGCCAGGATGGCGCGCGCCCCGCAACGGGTAGAACCCATACCAGACCCTACATGTGGAAAAGTGACTGTCCCTTTTCCACCCCGGCGAGCGGAGGCGGGCATGGCGCGGATGTGGCACATCGCAAACGGTCATCTTGCTAATTGGGGACGGGTTATTTCTCTCAGGGGCTTTGGGACAGGTTCACTCTTCGTCGAACCTGTCCCAAAGCCCCTGAGAGAAATAACCCGTCCCCAATTAGCGGCGAGGTTGATAGCCCTTCGAAAAAGGGGTATACCATCGCGCATCAGGTTCGTCTGAGGAGGCAGAAATGGCTGGCCTTGACTACACGAAGCGCGACAGGGCCCTGTGGATTGCGCTGCTCGCCCTCTGCGTGACAAGCGCGGCGGCCTACGTCCTCTGGGCGCTGCCCGCGATGCCCGAGACGGTGCCCACCCACTGGGGCGCCGACGGCGCGGCCGACGGGTGGGACAGCAAGGGCTCCACGATCTTCATGGGTGTGGTCATGCCGTTCCTGATCCTGGCACTGCTCTTCGCGGTGCCGTTCCTCGACCCGCGTGGCGAGTCCTTCAATCGCTTCAAGGGCGTCTATCAGGGATTCTCTGCGGCGTTCACGGTGTTCATGGTCGCGATGGCCTGGCTCACGCCGGCCACGGCGCTCGGCGTCGTCCCGGAGAGCGGGTCGTTCGTCAACCTGCTCGTCTATGGATCGATGGGCCTGCTCTTCGTGGGCCTCGGCGTGGCGATGCCGCGCATCGAGCCCAACTACACCTTTGGCGTGCGCCTGCCCTGGACGCTCGCGGACCCGGACAACTGGCGTCGCACGCACCGCTTCGCCGGCCCGGTCTTCGTGGTCATGGGCGTGGCCACGCTCGCCCTCTCGTTCTTCTCGACCGCGCTGCCCGAGGCGGCTATGGTGGCCGTGCTGCTCGTGGTCCTGCTCGGCGGCGTCGCGCTCATTGCGCTCTACAGCTTCCTCCTCTGGAAGGGCGTCATCCGGTAGGCGTCGCTCGTGCCCGCAAAACCTGACGTATGTACGAGCGCACCGCCCCTCTCGGTTGGTGAGAAAAACGGTGTGACTCGTCTACCTGTTCATATGCGCTATCGAATCAACGAGACTGGCTGTTTGCTCGTGCAAAAGTCGAGGCTTGCGTCGTGATTCAAAAGGGGACAGTCCCCTTTTGAGTCATTTCTCCCGAACGCGGCCGTCACGGACCTCCCAGGTGCGCGTGGTGCAGGCGTCGAGGAACCGCCGGTCGTGGCTCACCAGCACGAGCGCGCCGGGGTAGGCGGCGAGCGCGCGCTCGAGCGCCTCGGTCGAGTGCAGGTCCAGGTGGTTGGTGGGCTCGTCCATGACGATGAGCGCGGGATGGCGCAGGATGCCCTCCGCCAGCATGAGCTTACGCAGCTCGCCGGGGCTCGTGCGGCCGCCCTCGAGGATGCGGTCCGGGTCCGAGTTGAGCTGCGCCACCGTTGAGAGCACGCGCCCGCGGTCGGCCGAGGCCAGCGCGGCCACGCGCCCCACCATGGCGTCGCGCGCCTCCGACGGGAGCTCCTGCGGGATGTCCAGCACCTCCACGCCCCGCCCCGCGTCCGCCGCCTTGGCGAGAAGGACGCGCAGGTGCGAAAGGAGCGTGGACTTGCCGGCGCCGTTGGGCCCGATGACGCCCACGTGGTCGCGGCTGCCCACCCAGAGCTCGGGAATCTGGAGCGTGCCCTCCGGGCCGCAGGGGATGGTCGCAGGCGGCACGTGCAGCACAGTTTGCCGGCGTGAGGGCTCGGCGTCCACCCAGAGGTCGCCGTCGTAGCGCTTGGCCACGCGCGCGGCGGCCAGGCGCTCCTGCGCAGCGGCCACTCGTGCGTCCATCTGTGAGGAGAGCCGTCCGGCCTGTCCGTCCTTGCCGGTGTAGACCGCGAGGTCGATCTTGCCGCGCGCGTCGCGGTCGCGCGGATCGAGGCCGCGCTTGCTGCGCCGCGCGTCGGCGCGGGCCGCCTCGTGGGCGCGCGCGTCCTTCTCGGCAGAGAGGCGCGCCAGCTCGCGCTTGGCGCTCGCACGCTCCGCGACGGCCGTCGCGCGCTCGAGCTCCGCCTGGCCGTGCGCCGCGCTGTAGCCGCCCGGCCTCACGACGATCCCTCCGGGCTCGAAGGACGCGCAGCGCGTGGCCAGCGCATCCACGAGATCGCGGTCGTGGCTCACGAGGATCCCGATGCCGCGGAAGCGTGCGAGCGCCGTGCCCAGCTGCTCGCGGGCGTCCTCGTCAAGGTGGTTGGTGGGCTCGTCCGCCACGAGCACGTCCGGGCGGCCCCAGAGGGCAACCGCCACCTGCAGCTTCTTGCGCTCGCCAAAGGAGAGCTCGTCAAAGCGCCAGGGCATGTCGTCCTCTATGCGGAAGGCCTCGCGGAGTTCCCGGGCCTCTCGACCGTAGTCCAGCGCGAAGTCCGCGAGCCCCTCGGGCGGCTCGTCGGCGTCCTGCGCCACGTAGGCGCAGACCAGGCCGCGCGTGACGGAGCCCGCGTCCGGCCGCAACAGCCCGCAGGCCACGCGCGCCAGCGTGGTCTTGCCGCAGCCGTTGTCGCCCAGAAGCGCGGTCCAGCCGGTAGGGAAGGTGATGGTGACGTTGTTGAGCACGGCCTCGCGGGCCGCGGGGTAGGCGTAGCGCACGCCGGAGAGCACAAGCTGCATAGACATCTCTTCTCCGTGCAAAAGGGACAGGCACTTTTGCACATCGGGGTTTCTTGGCCGGGGATGTCTAGCGAATGCGCACGGCTCCGGGTCCTTTCGACGGGGCTACGACGCCGCCAGTATCCCGCTCCCGCGCCCGAGCGTCAAGTGATACAAAGGGACTGTCCCTTCGTATCATCGGGAGGTAGCATGAGGCAGGCGGTCGTGGGACTCCTGGCGCACGTTGACGCGGGCAAGACCACGCTCGCGGAGGCCATGCTCGCGGCCGCGGGGGCCATCCGCAACCCCGGCCGCGTGGACAGCGGCAGCACCCACTTGGACACCGACGCCATGGAGCGAGACCGCGGGATCACGATCTTCTCGTCCAGCGCGTCGCTCGACTGGGCGGATACCCACCTCATGCTCGTGGACGCGCCCGGCCACGTGGACTTCTCCGCGGAGGCCGAGCGCACGCTCGCCGCGCTCGACTACGCCATCCTGGTGGTGGGCGCAAACGACGGCGTGCAGGGCCATACCGAGACGCTCTGGGACCTGCTCGCGCGCTACGAGGTGCCCACCTTCGTCTTTGTGAACAAGTGCGACCTCGAGAACCCGGGGCGAGAAGAACTTCTCACTGAGCTGGCCTCGCGGCTCTCGCCGGGCTGCGTGGACGCGTCCACGCTGCTCGCAGGTGACGCGGGCGCGTTGGAGGACGCGGCCTCGACGGATGAGGCGGCGCTCGAGGAGTATCTGGAGTCGGGCGTGCTCTCGGCGGACACGCTGCGGCGTCTGGTGGCGGCGCGGGCGCTCTTCCCAGTCTTCTTCGGCGCGGCGCTGCGCGACGACGGCGTGCGCGAGCTGCTCGACGGCATGTGCGCCCTTCTCGCCGAGCGCTCATGGCCGGACGAGCTTGCGGCGCGCGTGTACCGCGTGAGCCGCGGCGCACGTGGCGAGCGACTTGCCTGGGTCAAGGTCACGGGTGGCACGCTGCGTGCGAAGACGCAGCTCACGGGCGTGGGCCGTCGCGGCGAGCCATGGGCCGAGAAGATCAACGAGGTGCGCCTCTACCAGGGCGAGAGCTTCGAGACCGTGACGGAGGTCCCGGCTGGCCGCATCTGCGCCGTCACCGGACTCAGCCACGTGGTGCCCGGAAGTGCCCTGGGCGCGGAGCCGGAGGGCGCGCGCCCGCTGCTCGCGCCCGTCCTGTCCTACCAGGTGATTCCCGAGCCGGGCGCGGACGTATCCGCTCTGGTGCGGGCGCTCCGCGAGCTTGCCGACGAGGATCCGATGCTCGGCGTCACGTGGCAGGAGCAGCTGCAGGAGGCGCACGTCCAGCTCATGGGCGAGGTCCAGCAGGACGTGATTGCCGAGCTCCTGCGCGAGCGCTACGGCTTTGCGGTGACCTTTGGCCCGGGCGGCATCCTCTACAAGGAGACCGTGACCGCGCCCACCGAGGGCGTGGGCCACTTCGAGCCGCTGCGCCACTACGCCGAGGCGCGCCTTCTCGTGGAGCCGCTACCGCGCGGAACTGGCGTTGAGTTTGGCACGCGCTGCTCCACGGACGACCTCGACCTCAACTGGCAGCGCCTCATCCTCACCAACGCGATGGAGCGCGACCATCTGGGCGTGCTCACGGGAGCGCCGCTCACGGACGTGCGCATCACGCTGCTCGCCGGTCGCGCGCACCCCAAGCACACCGAGGGCGGCGACTTCCGCCAGGCGACCTACCGCGCCGTCCGTCAGGCGCTCATGGGCGCGCGCGAGCGCGGGGAGTGCCAGCTCCTGGAGCCGTGGTATCGCTTCCGTCTGGTGGTGCCGGCCGACCGCGTGGGCCGCGCGCTCACCGACCTCACGCGGATGGCGGCGGAGTTTGAGGCGCCAGTCCAGGCGGGCGACGCGGCTACGATCGCGGGCGAGGTGCCCGCCTCCGAGGCGGGGGAGTACGCGCTCGAGGTCGCGCGCTACACGGGCGGTCGCGGGCGCCTCTCGCTCGAGCTCGCAGGCTATCGGCCGTGCCACAACGCCGACGAGGTCATCGCCTCCGCGGCCTACGACCCCGAGGCCGACCTCCCCAACACGCCCGACTCCGTCTTCTGCAGCCATGGCGCCGGCCACACCGTCAAGTGGCGGGACGTGCCCGCCCACGCGCACACCGCCGCGGACCCAGCACGCCTGCGTCCGTACCGAGCCGCCGACGCCGCGTTCTTCTCGGCCGTGCAAAAGTGACTGTCCCTTTTGCACGATGGGCGCGGAGCCCATGAGCGACTGGACGGTCTACCGCGTGGCCGGCGACGCCCCCGCCCTTCTCTGCCGTCGTGCATCAAATCTGGCCGCGGCGTTTTGGCACTTTCCGCCCCATTTCGGGCCTTGAAAGTGCCAAAACGCCGCGGCCAGATTTGATATGGGCGACCGGCTCGGAAACCGGCGGCGACCGGCGAGCGCCGCGCCGTAGCCCCGCGCGCTAGATGAGGTCGTACGGCATCTCGCGCGCGAAGAGATAGAAGAGGGCAAACGCGGGCCAGAGAATCGGGAAGAAGAAGTACGCGGCGCCGAGGGAGACGACGCGCGCCGCGTAGAACGCCACGCGCCGCACGCCAGAGCGCTCCTGCGTCTCGGAGCTCATGCGAACGAAGGAGCCGCCCGGCGTCGACCCGGCATGCCGCCAGGGCGCCACCAGCTCGACCCAGAGGAACGACGCGTACAGCACGAGGTCCATGGCGTGGGAGCGCACGCCCTCGGAGGCGCCGAGCAGCGACAGGGCGAGGCCGATCGCGCCGCCGACCACGAGCGAGAGGAGCGTCACGAGCAGCGTGTCCAGCCAGAACGCCACGCAGCGGCGGATGAAGCCGGGCTCGTGCGTGACCTCGCCCTCCTCGGCGAGCGCGCCCGGCGGCAGCACCCGGGCGAGCGCCGCCGCGCAGAGCCAGCCGAGCGCGGCGCCCAAGGTGTTGTAGATGAGGTCGTCGACGTCGGCCGTGCGGTAGGCGTAGGGGTAGATCCCGAAGAGCCCCGTGCCCTGCGCCGCCTCGATGCAGAGGGAGGCGAGAAGCCCCACGATGACGGACCGCCAGAACCCCCAGCGCAGCAGGCGCCCCGCGATGAAGCCGAGCGGCATGAAGAGCACCACGTTGAAGGCGATTTGCGGAATCGTGCTGATGCCCTCGCGGCGGAAGTCGTCCACGAACGCCAGCGGGTCGAGCTGCCACGCCACGCCGTAGGTGATGCCGAGGCCGCGCTCGCCGCTCGGCAGCGGCCACAGCGTGAAGCAGCCGAGGCCGAGCACGTAGAGCACCGCCAGATAGGTGGAGACCACCGTCCCGAAGCGCAGCCGCCCGTCGCGGTGGTACACCCAGGCAAGGATCGGCAGCGTCAGCAGGAGCGAGGCCAGCGGCCACAGCGTGAGCGCCAGCAGGAAGTTCTCCGTGTAGCCGGAGAGGAAGCGTCTGATGAGGTTCATGTTTTCCGTTCTTCTCGTCGGTCGTGCCCGACCCATTGTGAGGGAAGGGCCCGCGTCGCGCCATCGATGAAACTAACGGTTTCGCAAGGTGCGGCGCGCGGGACGGGCGAGAAGGACGTGGGCCAGACGGTTGACCCCGTCGCCTCTCCTGGGTCATGCGCCTGCCCCTTGCCCGGTGCCAAGGTGAGGGCTATCATGGTTTGGAAACGTTTCCAAAAACTGGACGCGCCGAAGGGGTCGGGAGCCGCCCATGTCCATCGTTCTTCTCGTTGTCATCTACATCGCCTTCGTGGGCCTGGGAATCCCGGACTCGCTCTTTGGCGCGGCGTGGCCGGCCATGTACCCCGACCTCGGCGTTCCTGTCTCGTGGGGCAGCGCGGTCACGATGGTCACCTGCTGCGGGACCGTCGTCTCCAGCCTCTCCTCCGCCGCGCTCATCGGCCGCTTTGGCACCGGGCGCGTGACGGCCGTCTCCACGGCGCTCACCGCCGCGGCGCTGCTCGGCTTCGCCGTGGCGCCGGGCTTTCCGTGGCTCTGCCTGCTGGCTATCCCGCTCGGCCTCGGCGCGGGCGCCATCGACACGGCGCTCAACAACTACGTGGCGCTGCACTACAAGGCCACGCACATGAACTTCCTGCACTGCGCCTACGGCGTAGGCATCACGCTGAGCCCCTTCCTCATGTCGCTCGCGCTCTCGGGCGGCACGTGGCGCGACGGCTACCTCGAGGCGGCGGCCGTCCAGGCGGCGATCATGGCGGCCACGATCGCGATCCTGCCGCTCTGGTCCCGCGTGGGCCATGAGGGGCCGGCGGGCGAGAAGGACGACGACCCCGCGCCCCGCGCCGCGAGCCCTCTCGCCCTCGTGCGGCGCCGCGACATCCGCCTTGCCTGTCTCGTCTTCATGGCGTCGGTGGCCATCGAGGGCGTCTGCAACACCTGGGGGACGAGCTATCTCGTGAGCGCGCGCGGCATGGGCGCGGGCGAGGCCGCCGGGATGGTGACGGTCTACTACGTGGGCGTGACGGCGGGCCGCTTCCTCTCCGGCGTGCTGGCCAACCGGCTCTCCAGCAAGCAGCTCGTGGGGCTGGGGCAGGCGGTCACCTTTGCTGCCGTGCTCGTTCTTCTCGCCCCGCTGCCGCTCTCCGCGGCCCCGGTGGGGCTCTTCCTCGTGGGTTTTGGCAACAGCCCGCTCTATCCCAACATGCTGCACCTCACGCCGCGCCTCTTTGGCCGCAACCTCTCCCAGGCCGTGATCGGCGTGCAGATGGCGGCCTCCTACGTGGGCTCGCTCACCCTGCCGCCGCTCTTTGGCCTGGTCGCGGAGCGCGTGGGCTTCTGGCTCTTCCCGGTGGCGCTGCTCGCGCTCTCCGCGGTGGTCCTCGCCGCGTTTCTCGGCCTCATGGTGAGCAAGGGCTGGAATCCCCGCCGCTGCTAAGATGTGGAAAAGGGACAGGCACTTTTCCACACTGCAGAGGATGTTGGCTCATGCGGATCTACAAGGGCAACCCGGAGCTCGTGTTCCGCGGCAGGGTGGCCCCGTGGTACGGGGCGCTCGCCGGGATCGTCTCCTTTGCCGCGGCGGCGCTTGCGCTGCAGCCGGGCATGCCCGTGGGCGTGCCGGTCCTGGTGCTCGTGGCCGGGGCGCTCCTTCTCTGGCCCATCGTGGTGCGCAATCGCGTCGAGCTCTACAGGGACCGCCTGGAGATCGTCTTTGGCTGGGCGCGCACGATTATTCCGTACGACCACGTCCGCGGCGTGCGGCGCTTCTCCGGCCCCGCCCTGAACATGAACGACTTTACGGCGCATGCCAACGCGGCCTCGCTCGAGGGCGTGTTCATCGAGGCGCCGATGGACGGTGACGCCGCGGTCTCCGTGATTGGCAACGACAACCTGGTGAGCGAGCTTCGCCGCCGCGCCGGGATCGACGCGGGCGCCGCCGGCGTGCCGTCCTGTCCCGAGGACGCCGAGTAAGAGCAAATCGACAGAAAAGCCCCTCCGGGCGGCCCGTTCCGTCGATTTGCTCTGTCTCGCGTCAGGCGGGGCGGACGGGATGGGATGCTGGCTTGCGCGCCACCACGGCAAACGTGAGCGGGATGCGCGGGCTGCCCTCGGGCATGGTCCAGCCATCCGGCGTTTCCACGAGGCAGGGCAGGGAGCGCCACTCCGCATGCGGGCTCTCGCGGAAGTCCTCGATGACGAGCCCCGCGGCGAGCAGCCCGCCGATAAGCTCCTGGAAGTCGTGGTTCCAGTTGTGGGCGGCGGTGTGCGCGATTGTGCCCTCGGTGCCGGGCACGTAGCTGCCGTCGTCCTCGTAGTCGTCCACGCCGCCGGAGAGGTAGTCCCCGTGCACCGTGAGCGACTCATAGACGAGCGCCCCCAGCAGCGGGTGGTCGTCACGGACGAGAAGGACGCCGCCCGGCCGGAGCAGCCGCGCCGCCGAGCGCGCCCAGCTCGCGAGCTCGGGCAGCCACTCGAGCGCACCCGTTCCGGTGACGATGACGTCGAACTGCCGGTCGATGGCATCGGCCGCGCGCCGGGCGTCTCCCTCCACGTAGGTGACGTGGGCGCCTGCCCGCTCGGCAATCTCCCGCGCGAGCTCGAGGGAGGCGGGGGAAAAGTCGAGACCCCACACCTCGCCCGCGCCGAGGCGCTCCCAGCAGAGCGTGTCCGTCCCGATGTGGCACTGCAGGTGCAGCACCGAGCGCCCGGCAAGGCCTCGCGTCCCCAGGTGGGGGAGAAGAACCTTGTGGTCGCGGCGGGCAACGGGGGAGATGTAGCCGTGGTCGGACACCAGCCGCTCGACCTCGTAAAACGGCGACGCCGCATGCACCCGCGCCCGGTCGTCCCAGTTGAGCCGGTTCTCGGCGACCCTGCGCTCGGTCTCTGCGTCCACGTTCTTCTCCCTCCCCATAGGGGTCGTTGCCTTAGAGCGACCCCTTTGGTTCTAGCATTCGAGCCGACCGCCGGGGGTGACGAGCCGCCAGAGGCATCCGCCGGGCGCGGTCGCGCGCTCGGCCTCCTCTCGGGAGCGCAGCTCGACGAGCTGGCACCTCGCCGGACGGGCGTCCAGCAGCTCGCGGATGCGGGGCAGCCGCTCTTCCGGGAAGCGCTCGACATAGCGGGCGAACTCGGGGTCGAGCTCCGTCTCCTGCCAGGGCAGGTCCTCGCGCGGCCTGCCGATGCGCGAGCGGATTCCCTCGAGGCATGTCTCGAGCGGCAGGTCAAGAAGGACGACGATGTCGGCTCGCTCGATGCGCGCGGGGAGCGTCCTGGAGTAGGTCCCGTCGATGATCCAGCGCTCCTGCGACACGAGCCTGTCGTGCGCGGCGTCAAACTCGTCCCCCGTGACATGGCCCCCGTCAGGGAGGTGCCAGAGCATGTCAAGGTGGTAGAGGGGCAGGCCGGAGAGGTCGCGCAGCCTCCGCGCAAGCGTCGACTTGCCCGAGCCCGGGCTCCCCACAATCGCCACGCGCCTCATGGTCGTCCTCCTCTGCCAATCGCGATGGGCCTGAGAGTATACATTGGCCTCGGGCGCGCTACAATGCCGCCAGCGATGAAGGAGGTTCGTCATGGCAATCGAGCGCGTGGCGATACTGGGCAGGGGAGCGGTTGGCCTGCTCTACGGGACCATTGCCGAGAAGAACCTCGGGCACGGGGCCGTCGAGTACGTGATGGACGACGCGCGCTTCGCCCGCCACGCGGGCGAGACGGTGACCGTGAACGGCGAGCCCTGCCGCGTGCCCACGATTCCCGCGAGTGAGGCCACGCCCGTCGACCTGGTGATCCTTGCAATCAAGGCGCCGGGGATGCCCGCGGCGCTGGACACGATGGAGCGCCTCGTGGGGCCGCGCACCGTCATCGCGTCGCTGGTGAACGGCGTGACGAGCGAGGAGCGGGTAGCGGAGCGCTTTGGCTGGGAGCGCACCGTGCTCTCGGTAGCGCAGGGCATGGACGCCGTCTTCATCGGCTCCGACATGACCTATAGCCATCCCGGCGAGATTCGCTTCGGCGCGGCGCCTGGCACGGCCGCGGGCGTGGTCGAGGACGTCGCCGACCTCTATGCGCGCACCGGCATCCCGCACGTGGTGGAGGCCGACATCCGTCACCGCATGTGGACGAAGCTCATGCTCAACGTGGGCATCAACCAGGTCTGCATGGTCTACGGCGGCACCTACGGATCCGCGAGCGAGCCCGACAGCGAGCAGAACCGCTGCTTCGTGGCCGCCATGCGCGAGGCGCTGGCCGTCGCGCGCGCCGAGGGTGTGGACGTGACCGAGGAGGACCTCGCTCAGATGGCGGCGCTCATCGCCTCGCTCGACCCCGAGGGCATGCCGTCCATGGCGCAGGACCGCATCAACGAGAAGCCCACCGAGGTCGAGGAGTTCTCCGGCACGGTGATCCGCCTTGCCGAGAAGCACGGGCTGCTCGTCCCCACCAACCGCTGGCTCTACGGGCGCATCCGCGAGCTCGAGGCGGGCTTCGGGGCGTAGGGCGGCGTCGGGGGGCTGTGCCCCGGAGCCGGGTACGTACACCTCCCCTTCGGGTACGTACACGCGCCGACGTTCGCAGGCCGTGTCCTTCAGGGAAAACCGCAGATAGAAAGCCTAGCGAGAAGGACATCAAACCGTGAAGCTCGTACGTACCCGGAGAGGGCATGTACGTACCCGGAGAGGGCGTGTACGTACCCGGAGGGCGGGTGCCCGCTGCGGAGGCGCCTAGCGAAGCACGGATGTGGCGATGTAGGCGGCGTAGAGCACCACGAAGACCACGCCGTTGGCGCGGCTCATCTCGTGGCGGCGTCCGATGAAGGCAAACCCCACGAGCGCAAGCGAGAAGAGCGCGAGAAGCACCAGGTCGAGGTTGTAGGCCGGATCATACGGGATGCTCGCGAAGAGCGCCGGGCCGCCCATGACGAGCAGCAGGTTGGATATGTTGGAACCCACGACGTTTCCGACGGCAATGTCGGAGTTGCCTCGAAAGGCCGCGACCACGCTCGTCACGAGCTCGGGCAGGCAGGTGCCGAGCGCCACCACGGTGATGCCGATGACGCGCTCCGAGATGCCCACGGCGGAGGCGATGGCGATGGCGTTCTCCACCACGAAGTCGGCGCCGAACTTGAGCATGGCGATGCCGAGGACGATGAAGACCAGGTCGCGAATGGGGTTCGAGGTGCGGCCCTCCTCCTCGAACTCCTCCTCGAGGTCGCGGTCCGCCTCCGTCATCCCGCTCGCGCCCTCCTGGAGGCCGACCACCACGGTGCGTGCCACGAAGAGCCCGAAGGCGACGAGCAGGATGACGCCCTCGAGGGCCGTGACCTGGCCGTCGGTGTTGGCGACGAGCGCGAGAAGCCCACATGCCGCCACGCTCACGGGAATCTCGAAGCGCTGGGTGCTGCGCGAGAGCGTGACGGGCTTGATCACGGCGGAGAGGCCGAGGATGAGCAGGAGGTTTGCGAGGCAGCTGCCCATGACGTTGCCGAAGGCCATGTCGGCGTGGCCGCCGACGGCCGAGGTCACGCTGACGACGAGCTCGGGAAGCGACGTGCCGATGGCCACGATCGTGAGCCCGGCCACGCGTTCCGGGACGCCGAGGCGCGCGGCGATGTTGCACGCGCCCTCCACGAGCCAGTTGGCGCCAAAGATGAGCAGGGCGAATCCGATTGCGATGATGATGAGACTGAGGAGCACGTCGGTCCTTTCGGGATCGGGGCTGATACCTCAGTCAGTATTCCAGCTCGCATGCAGCGCCATTCCGGGTCCGGGACCGACTCCCAAGCGAATCCACAGATTCGCAGGGTCGCATAACCCGACATTTTTGGCCGAATGAGACGAAAAATGTCGGGGTCTGCGACCCGGCGGGAAGCGCTCTGAGCCGGCTAGCGCCTCCGCGCGAGTGCGGAGACCGCGCCGACGGCGGCGCCTGCCGCCGCAAGGGCGAGAAGGACCTCGGCGGCAACGAGGTCATCGCCGGCGTCCGGCAGGGCGGACAGGCCCTTCTCGGCATCTCCGACCTGCGCGTTCGAGGACCCCAGGCCGCCGTCGGGGGAGGGCGTCACGCCCGGCGTGGGGGTTGGGGCAGGCTCCGGGGTAGGCTCGGGCTCGGGGGCGGGCTCGGGGTCCGGCTCGGGCCCGGGGGCCGGGACCTCGTCTCCCGGCAGCACGAGCGCGCCGTTGTTGCCCAGCCGCGCCGAAAGGCGAACGGCCCCGTCCGTGACCTCGGAGACCGAGGAGCGCTTTGCGTAGGGCGCCGTCTGGGTGACGTTGGGCTCCTTCTCCACCAGGCCAAGCTCCGCCGGCCCGTCGTACTTGGGCGTGCCCGCGAGCGCCACGCACTGCCCGTCGCGCACGACGAAGCGCAGGGGTATCTCGGCCGCGCTGAGCCCGACCACGTACGGCTCCACGACCTTCTCGATGCGCGCGGGCGCCGCGACGCCCGCCTCCGGGAGGTCCGCCGAGTAGATGGTTCGCTCGTAGTAGCAGGTTTGGCCGGGGACGGGCAGCGCGGTCAGCGGCGCGTACCCGCCGTCCGCGCGGGTGAGAAGCGGCGTGTCGCGCGAGAACGCGTAGCGCGAGTTGGTCTGCGCGGCCCAGGCGGAGGCCACGGCGCCCGCCCGGATGCCGCCGTTCGCCTGGGCGAACGCGCTCGCAAAGACGGCGCGCCGCCCGCCCACGTGGCCCACGGGCTCGCCGAGCGCCGCCTCCAGCTCGTCGTCGCCCACGTCCTCCCCGGCCTCGACCCGGTCAAGCAGGGCGTCGACGTCGGGGGTGGGGGAGACCTCGTAGGCCAGGCGCAGCGGTGCCGCGTCGTGCGCCCCGTCGAGCGCCATCGTGGCGGCGCCGTCCTCGCCCACGGTCACGCTCACGCGCCGCGCGGGCACGGCGTCCACGGGCACCGAGAGCAGGACCGTCTGACGGCCGGTGGCGAGGCTCGTCTCCACCATGACCACGAAGTCGTAGAGCGTCACGTCGCCCCCCGTGTACTGGTTGGGGAGGTTGCCGATGTAGTAGTACGTCTCGCAGACGGCGGTGGCGCCGCTGTCCCGCGCGGCCTCGATCCTCTCGCGCACGTCCTCGGGCGCCCGCTCCTGCCAGCGTCCGTCCGCGGCGGCGTCCACCTCGGCCTGCGTTGCAAAGGCGAAGGGCTCTCCGCCCATCGGGACCATCTCGTGCGCGTCGTTCACGTACCACGAGGCGCGGTTGGAGAAGGCCCCGGGCCCGGCATAGGCGAACTGTCCGTCCTGCAGCGCGTCGTAGAAGAGGTCGTATACGGCAGAGCCGAGGTCGTAGCGCGCGTTCATGGCCTCCACGAGGTAGCCGAACTCGTGCGTTGCCTCCACGTGGCCAGGGTCCTCGAGACTGATCTTCACGGCCTGGGCCGCCAGCTCTCCGTCGAGCAGCTTGTCCCCGTAGACGATGCCGCTCACGCGCGTGACCTCCATGCCGGCCCCCACCTCGTCGGACACGGTGACGCGGCTGCCGCCGGGGCGGTCTTCGCCGGGGCCGCCCGACGCCGGCGCCGTGTAGACCACGCCGAGCGAGCGGTCCACCACGGTGCCAAAGGCCCACGAGAGCGCGCTCGCGCTGCGGGCGGAGAGGTAGTCGTCGACGGGCGTGACCTCGTAGCCGTCCGCCTCCGAGAGCAGGCCCGGCGCGCAGGGGAAGGTGACGTCCTCGGCCACGAGGCCGCGCGTGCCGGAGCCGTAGAGCGACAGCGTGACGTCCTTCTCGCCCGCCGCGGAGGCCTCGGCGAACGCCCGCGCCGCGGCGGAGAGGTTGTCCCGCAGGTCCGTGCCTGCCGCCGCTCCGGTGCCGGGCAGGGGGTGGTGCGCCTGCTCGTGGGCGGTCTCGAGCAGGTAGGCGGCCGTCTCGCTCGTGTCCAGGCCGCAGGTGAAGAACGTGAGGGGGCGCTCGGTGCCCCACACGGCGCCTATGCGCGCGGCCTCGTTTCGCATCGTGAGCAGCGTGGCGAGAAGCGCGTCCGTGCCGTAGCCGTTCTCGCGGCTTCCCGGCAGCGGGCCCAGAAATCCCGTGGCGTCGCCGGTGTAGACGGGCGGGTTCGTGAAGTCGGCGCTCGCCATCGGCGGGGTTTCGCGGCCCATGAGGCAGAGCACGGGGACGCGGCCCTCTGAGCCGGGGTCGTCCGCGGCGGCGCTCAGCGCATCTCCCGCCACGTGCGCCGCCAGCTGCAGGTAGGACCCGCTGCTGAGGCGCGCGGAGGCCGTCGCGCCCGCGGCGTCCGTCGTCGTGGCGGTCACGGAGAGCGTGCCGCCGTCGTACGCGACGTAGCGGCCGTTTCCGTCCGGCGCGTAGGTGCCGAGCGGCATGAGCGTCGTGACCCTGGAGTCGTAGCCGATCACGGCCACGCGCGTGGGGATGGCGGCGCCGCCGTTCTCCGCCATGAGGCGCGAGATAGCCTGGTTGAGGGCCTCGGCGAGGTAGGCGGCCTGCGGGCGGCCCCCGTAGGTGACGTCCTCCAGAAGCCGGTTGGTGCTCACCACGAAGACCACGTCGTGCGCGGGCCCTCCCTCCTGGCGGACGGACGTCGCCGCGGACAGCGCGGAGAGCCCCACCAGAAAGCCGCGCCCCTCGTCCTGCAGCGTGGCCGGAAGCCCGGCGTTCGTGGCGTCCGCGCTGCTGCCGAAGACGGACTTGTCGACCCAGATGCTCCCCTCCGCCGAGGTGGAGATGGTCGTCCCGCCGCCGATGTACGCCTCCCAGCCGTCCGCCGTGCTCGGGTCGACGAGCTTCTCGACCCCCGCCGCCGCGGCGCGCCCCGGCGCAAGGGCGGACAGGACCACCATCAGGGCAAGCGCGATGAGGGGGACAAGGCGAGGGCGGGGGTACGCGGTGGCGCGTGGCATGGCATCCTGCTTCCGACGGCGCGGCCTGGACACGTCACCACGATAGGCGCGACGCAACGTCATGACGCAAGGGCGGATGCGCCCCCGCGCCCATATGCCCCGACCTGCTACACTGGAACCGCAATTGCATACCGAGGGCACGGTTCGAAGAGCTGCTACGCCTAGTAGATGAAAAAAGGATTCCGGTTTGACTCCGGATCAGCACACGGCTGTGTCGAGGAAGGCGACCGCGCGGGTCGTCGGTCCTGCCTTGCCCTCACGACGCCCCCAAGGGGGAGAGAGCGAGGCACCATGTCCCAGTCCAAGAACGCAAGAAGTGCCGAGAAGAACCTGCTCACGAGGCTCGTCGCCTGCGCGGCGGCGCTCGTGCTCGCCGTCTCCGTCGCCGCCTGCGGCGGCACGGCCGCGACCTCCGGCACCGACGCCGGCCCCGATGCGTCCCAGGAGCAGCAGGCGACCATCTCCGTCTCGGTCACCATTGACGCGACGGCGGCCGAGGGCGAGTCCACCACCGTCGACGTCGACCTTCCCGAGAACGCCACCGCCTATGACGCGCTCGTCGCCACCGGCGCGGACGTCAACGCCACCGACTCCGACTACGGCATGTACGTCCAGGGCATCGACGGCGTGGCCGCCGGCGACCACGGCGACATGAGCGGCTGGATGTTCGAGGTCAACGGCGAGATGGCCGAGGTCGGCTGCTCCGAGTACCAGCTCGAGGCCGGCGACGCGGTCGTCTGGACCTACGTGACCGAGTTCACCGAGTAGCCCCTTCGATGGCGTGCCCGCGCTCCACAGCCTTCGACGCCTGCCACGCGGCCGTCCCCGCGACGCTCTTCGCGGGGGTGGCCGCGCTCTCGATGCTGGCGGTCCACCCCGTCTTCGTGGCGCTCTCGCTCGCGGGCGCGCTGGCCTTCTCGCTGGTCGCCCGCGGCGCGGCGGTCACGGCGCGCGGGCTCGCCTGGCAGCTGCCGCTGCTCGCGCTCGTGTGCCTGCTCAACCCGTTCTTCTCGGCCTCCGGGTCAACGCTGCTCCTCAAGGTGGGGTCGCGCAGCGTCTACCTGGAGAGCCTTGCGTACGGCGCCACGATGGGCGCCCTCCTGGTCGCGACGGTCCTGTGGTTCGAGGGCGCCGCGGCGGTCCTCACGCAGGACTGCCTGCTCGCGCTCGCGGGCCGGCGCGCCCGCTCGGTGCCGCTCGTGGCGTCGATGGCGTCCCAGCTCGTGCCGCAGATGCTGGGCCGGGCCCGCGCGGTGCGCGCGACCGCCTGCTCCTGCACGGCGGCGGGCCCGCGCCCGCCCCTGCGCGACGAGCTGCTCCGCACGTCGACGATGCTGCTCTCCTGGTCGCTCGAGGACTCCCTCGAACGGGCTGACGCCATGCGCGCGCGAGGCTGGGAGTCCGGCCGTCCGCGGACGTGCTACCGGCCCGAGCGGTTCCGCGCGCGCGACGCCGCGGCGGTCGCGGGAGCCGCGGTCCTTCTCGCCCTGAGCGCGGCGGGCGCGTGGGCGGTCTGCTCCTCCTGGGAGTTCTACCCCAGGATGTCCGGGCTCTCGCCCTGGTGGTCCTACCTGCCCTTCGCCCTGCTCGCGCTCCTGCCCGCTCTCGCGGAGCTCGCGGCGAGGGGGGCCGGGCGAGGGGAGGCGGGATGAGCGCGCTCGAGCTCCGCGGCGTGACGTTCTCCTACCCCGGTGGCGCGGACGTCCTGCGCGACGCCTCCCTCGAGGTGCCCGAGGGTGCCTTTGCCCTGCTCGTAGGCGCCACGGGGTCGGGAAAGTCCACGCTGCTGCGCCTCGCCAAGCCAGAGATCGCCCCCGCCGGCGAGCTCTCCGGCTCGGTGCGCGCCTTCGGGGAGGACGTGCGCTCGCTGGGGCCGCTCGCCTCCGCGCGTGCCGTGGGCTACGTCTTCCAGAGCCCGGACGCGCAGGTCGTGTGCGACACCGTCTGGCACGAGATGGCCTTCGGCCTGGAGAACCTCGGCGTCCCGGAGCCGGAAATGCGCCGGCGCGTGGCGGAGACCTGCTCGTTCTTTGGCATGGGGCCGTGGTTCCGCGCGCGCACGGCGGAGCTCTCCGGCGGGCAGCGCCAGCTCCTCGCCCTCGCGTCGACGCTCGCCATGCGCCCGCGCCTGCTCCTGCTCGACGAGCCGACGAGCATGCTCGACCCCCTTGCCGAGAAGGACTTCCTCGCGATGCTCTTCCGCGTGAACCGCGAGCTCGGCGTCACCGTGCTGGTGGCCACTCACGCGTCCGAGACGATGCTCGACTACGCGACGTGCGCGTTCGAGCTTGCGGAGGGGCGCGTGCGGGAGGCCCCGCTGGAAGGGCTTCGCCCGGAGCCGTCGTGCGCCACCCCATATCAAATCTGTCCGCGGGTTTTTGGCACTTTCGGGCCGGAATCCGGGGCAAAAAGTGCCAAAAAGACGCGGAGAGATTTGATGCAAGGGGGGCGCGCGGCGGGCGGGCCCTCGGGAGGGCCCCGCGGCGAGAAGGACCTGCTCGCCGTCGACGACCTCTGGTTCCGATACGCCCGCGACGGGCGGTGGGTCCTGCGTGAGCTGGACCTCGAGCTGGCCGCCGGCGAGGTTCGGGCCGTGGTGGGGGCCAACGGGTGCGGCAAGTCGACGCTGCTCGCGGCTGCGGCGGGGGTCGTGCGCCCCCAGCGCGGGCGGGTGCGCAATGCTGCCGCGACGAGCCAGGCGCTGCTGCCGCAGAGCCCCAAGGCGCTTCTCTCCCGCGAGACGGTGCGCGACGAGCTTGCGGAGTGGTCGCGCGCCGGCGGGTATGGCGCGCGGGAGGTGGAGGCGTCCCTCGCGGAGCTCGACCTCGAGGATGCCGCCGACCGGCATCCCTATGACCTCTCCGGAGGACAGCAGCAGCTGCTCGCGCTGGAGAAGCTGCTGCTCGTGCGCCCGCGCCTGCTGCTGCTCGACGAGCCGACCAAGGGGCTCGACCGCTCGGCGCGCGAGCGGGTGGCCGCCCGCGTGGCCCGGGCACGCGCCGAGGGCGCCACGGTCCTTCTCGCCACGCATGACATGGCCTTCGTCCGTGCCGTCGCGGACCGCGTCTCCCTCATGTTCGACGGCGGCATCGCCGTGACCGAGCCCACCGGGGACTTCTTCAAGAACTCCTGGCTGTATCGCTGAGCGCGCTGCCGCGCCGCCGGCGTCACGCCACTGGCGTCAGGTTTGTTTGGCACGCCGACCACGCGTGCCAAACAAACCTGACGCCAGTGGCGTGACGCCGGCGGCGCGGCAGCGCGACGATCCCGGGCCTAGAACAGCAGGAACGGGTCGCTCTCCACGAGGTCGTCCTCGTCGATGTCCTCGAAGGAGACGTCGTCGTGGTCGTCATCGTCGTCGTCGTGGTCGTGCTCATCCTCGTCGTCGCCCCACGCGTAGGCGTTCGCGACGTCGCTCTCCTCGTCCACGACGGGCAGCGCGCTCGTGACGCTGCACAGGCCGTCCATCGCCGGCACGATCTTCTGCCACTGGCAGATCACGGGCTCCGTCGGCGCCGCCTCGAGCTCCGCGAGGGAGTCGAGGTAGATCTCGTGCGCCCCGTCGAGCAGGTCGGAGTTCTTGCGGACCTCGTGGAAGTGCGTGGCGAACTTCTCCATCGCCTCGTCGGCGCTCTCGGCCTCGACGACGCAGGGCATGAGGCAGTAGTTGTCCTTGCTGTCGGAGTCGTCGTTGTAGCTGAAGTTCCCGATGTACAGCATGGTGCCTCCTCGCTCGCGGGCGCCCTCCCGGCGGGTGCCTATGGCACACTGATACCCATGATGGAAGGAAAGCAGACAGCCCCGTTCGCCCACCGGCTCCCTGCGGTCGCCGAGGCGCTCGCCCTCGCGGCCGTTCCCGTGGCGCTCGTCGCCCTTGCCGCGGCGGGGGTGCGCGCGACGGCCGGCCTCACCCTGCTGGTCGCGCTTGCCGCCCTCGCCGTCGCGCTCGCGGGCTTCGAGGCCTCGCGCCCGCCGCTGCGCCAGCTCATGCCCACGGCGGTCCTCGCGGCGCTCGCCGCGGCGGGACGCGTACTCTTTGCCCCGATTCCCGACGTCAAGCCCGTCTCGGCCATCGCCATCGTGGCGGGGGCCGCGCTCGGCCGCAGGAGCGGCTTCGTGGTGGGCGCGCTCGCCGCGCTGCTCTCCAACTTCTTCTTCGGGCAGGGTCCGTGGACGCCCTGGCAGATGTATGCGTGGGGCCTCGTCGGCTACGTCGGCGGCGTCCTCGGCGAGAAGAGCCTGCTCTCGCACGGCGCCGTCCTCTATGGCTGGGGGTTTCTCTCGGGCCTGGTCTTCGGCCTCATCCTGAACGGCTACCACGTGCTCGGCTACGTCCAGCCGCTCACCTGGCCCGCCGTGCTCGCGGCCTGCGCGGCCAGCCTGCCGCTCGACGTCACGCACGGCGTGGCGACGGTCGCGTTTCTCGCCGCGATCTGGCTGCCGTGGGGGAGGGCGATCCGTCGCGTGGTGGCCAAGTACGACCTGTGACGGCCCTGCGTTCTTCTCGCCTGCCGCCGTCCGAACGACTCCGCCGAGCATGCCTCCGCGCACCGAACTGCCGTCATGGCGTGAAGAATCGTGCGCGGAGGCATGCTCGTGCCAACGCGGGCCGCGCCCCTTTACAACTTGCGCCGTCTTCGCTATCGTAGGCACGTTTCATGCCGTGAATCATCGTCGAGGGCCTCGCGCGCGGGGGCAGCCGCCCGCGGGGCAAGAAGGAGATGCACATGTCCGGACACTCTAAGTGGGCAACCACCAAGCACAAGAAGGCCGCCATCGACGCCAAGCGCTCGTCGCTCTTCTCCAAGCTCTCCCGCAACATCACCGTTGCGGCCAAGCTCGGCGGCGACCCCAACCCGGACAACAACGCGACGCTTGCCGCCGCTGTGGCCCGCGCGCGCATGGTCTCCATGCCCAACGCCAAGATCAAGGCTGCCATCGACAAGGCCTTCGGCTCCGGCGCCGACGCCGCCAACTACGCCGAGATCACCTACGAGGGCTACGGCCCCGCCGGCGTTGCCGTCTACGTCGACTGCCTGACCGACAACAAGAACCGCACCGCTGCCGACGTGCGCTCCGCCTTCTCTCACTCCGGAGGCTCGCTCGGCACCTCCGGCTCCGTTGCGTTCCAGTTCGAGCGCAAGGGCTCCATCGCCGTCGAGAAGGTCATCAAGTCCGAGGACAAGAAGGTGGCCGACAAGGAGAACGCCGTCGACGAGGACGAGTTCATGATGGCCGTGGCCGAGGCCGGCGGCGAGGACTACGAGGACGCCGGCGAGGAGTGGATCGTCTGGACCGCCTACGACAAGATGCAGGACGTGGCAAAGGGCCTCGAGGAGCAGGGCATCGAGGTCAAGGGCTCCGAGCTCACCATGGTCCCGACCACCCCGACTCAGGTCTCCGTTGCCGACGCCAAGAAGGTCCAGCGCCTCGTCGACCGTCTCGACGAGCTGGAGGACGTCCAGAACGTCTACCACACCATGGACATGACCGACGAGATCGTCGCCGCCCTCGAGGAGGAGTAGGCGCTCGTCACATACGTACTTGAAGGGCCCGCCCGTCCTTCTCGTCGGCTCAGCTGAGCTTCGCTCAGAAATCGCCGACTGAGAAGGACGGGCGGGCCGTGTCGTATGGGGCGAATGTCGCCAACTGCAACGGTTTGGGCTGTGGGTACGATTCGGACGCGTCACTCCACGGTGCCGTAGTAGCTGCCCCAGCCGTGGCCGGAGAGGATGGAGTTGATCTGATCGCAGAGTCGGGTGCGCGTGAAGCTGCCAGAGGGGAGGAGCTCGATTACCTCGACGAGGTCGTCATTGAGGTCAAAGGCGTCCGCGCGCACGAGGATGTCGATCTTCGAGACCGCGGCGCGCGTCGAGACGCCCGGCGCAAAAAGCGCGTCAACAAGTCGCTGCAGCTCGCCGTAGTCCTCCGACCGCACCTCGAACATGGCGCCCTCCCTGTAAGCGTTCCCTTTCGTGGAGAACATGGTAGCAGCCCGGGGGCGTTTTGCATCTATACTCTCACTGGACCCGATGGAGGAGGAACCATGCCCAACGCCTATCAGAACATGACCGACGCCCAGCTCGACGCCGCGATTGCGGAGCTCGAGCGCCAGGCGGCCGACCTGCGCGCGCTCAACCTCAAGCTCGACATGGCCCGCGGCAAGCCGAGCCCCGAGCAGACCGCGCTCTCCAAGCCCATGCTCGACCTGCTGAGCGCCGACTCTGACCTCTCCGACCAGGGCGTCGACGCCGACAACTACGGCGCGCCCGACGGCCTGCCCTCGGCGCGCGCCCTCGCGGCCGAGCTCCTCGGCGTGGACGCGGCCAACGTCTCCGTTATGGGGTCCTCGAGCCTGAACATCATGTATGACTGCGTGGAGCACGGCTACGTCCACGGCATCGGCGGCGAGAGGCCCTGGTGCCAGCAGGGCGAGGTCAAGTTCCTCTGCCCGGCGCCCGGCTACGACCGCCACTTCACCGTGACGGAGAGCTTTGGCATCAAGAACGTCCCCGTCCCCATGCGCGAGGACGGCCCCGACATGGACGTCGTCCGCGAGTACGTCGAGAAGGACGCCACGGTCAAGGGCATCTGGTGCGTGCCCAAGTACGCCAACCCCACCGGCGTGACCTACTCCGACGACGTGGTCCGCGCCTTCGCCGCGCTCAAGCCCGCCGCGCCGGACTTCCGCATCTTCTGGGACAACGCCTACGCCGTCCACACCTTCGACGGCGAGGGCGACCAGCTCCTCAACATCTTCGACGCCCTCGCCGAGCAGGGCGGCGAGAAGAACCTCGTCTACGAGTTTGCCTCCACCGCCAAGGTGACCTTCCCCAGCTCCGGCATGGCCTGGGTCGCCGCGAGCCCGGCCGACATGGCGGAGCTGCGCCGCGCCTTCGCCGCGATGCGCGTCTCCCCGGAGAAGATCTCCCAGCTCGCGCACGTGAAGTTCCTGAAGGACGCCGCGGGCGTCGCCGAGCACATGAAGAAGCACGCCGCGCTCGTGGCGCCGCGCTTCGCGCTCGTGGAGGAGAAGCTCTCCTCCGGCCTCGGCGAGCTGGGCTGCGCCACGTGGACGCACCCCAAGGGCGGCTACTTCGTCTCCTTCGAGGGCCCGGAGGGCTCGGCCAAGGCCATCGTCTCACTCGCCAAGGAGCTCGGCGTCACGCTCACGCCCGCCGGCGCCCCCTGGCCCTACGGCGCCGACCCGCGCGACACCAACATCCGCATCGCGCCCACCTACCCGTCGCTCGACGAGCTCGGCCAGGCGCTCGACGTCTTCGTCGTGGCGGTCAAGCTGGTGTCCGCGCGCCTCGCGCGCTCCGAGCGCGGCTAGGTGCCCGGAATTAATCCGCCCTGTGGGACGCCCGTCTGACGTTTTCCCAGTTGGCTCGCGGGCGGCAGCGCCAGAGGGCGGGTTATTTTCGAGGGCGCCCCAAGACGTTAGCGTGCGCCCGGAGGCGCGCGGCGCCGTGCCCGGCGGAACTCTTGACAAAGTTCTGTTATTATCGCCGCGCATGCGTCGCCTCGTCCTGAGGCGACGCCGCGTGGCCTATGCTAGCAATTTGCGGGCTCGACGCCCGTGCGGACGAGCAGGGGAAAGGTGTCACGATAATGGCGGGAAAGACTGTGGCCAAGGCAGGCAGGCAGGAGGGCTCCAGGCAGGCGCCCAAGAAGCGCGAGCGCAAGCCGGGCGAGCTCTCCCGCTTCCAGAAGGTCGTCATCGTCCTCTTCATCATCGTCTTCGCCCTCTCCACGCTGGCAGGTGCGCTCGCCTCGGTCTTCCAGGGCCAGCAGACCCAGACCGCCGACCAGAGCCAGGAGGACGTGACCATCGAGTCGCTCGACGAGGACTACCAGCCCGTCATCTCCGACCTCGAGGCCAAGGTCGCCGAGAACGCCGAGGACACCGCCTCGCTTCTCGCCCTCGGCCGCTACTACTTCTCGTGGGGCGCGAGCGTGGCCCAGCTCGCCCAGGTCGACTCCGAGACCTCGCACGCCAACGAGCTGCTCGGCAAGGCCGTCGAGTACTACGACAGGTACCTCGAGCTCGAGGACTCGGATGCCGCCCGCGTGGACCGCGCCCTGTGCTTCTACTACGAGGGCGACACCACGACCGCGCTCAACGATCTCGAGGAGATCACCCAGAGCTCCCCGGACTACGCGCCCGCCTGGGCCAACCTCGGCATGCTCTACGAGGTGCGCGGGGATACCGACAGCGCCAAGTCCGCCTACCAGAAGGCGGCCGAGCTCGACCCTGATGACGAGTACAACGCGAAGACCTTTGCCGAGCAGCGCCTCGACGCCATCGCCCAGTCCGAGGCCGACGCTGAGGCGCAGGAGTCGCTCGGCACCGGCGACATCACCTCGACCACCGGCAGCATCGGCGACGACCTCTCGAGCGTCACCGGTACGGGACTCTAGGCCGGGCCAGAAAAGGAGAAGACATGAGCCTTTCGATAACCGTCACCAACGACGTCCGCGACGGCGTCGAGGAGAGCGTCGTCCTCGTGGACGGCGAGGTGGACGTCTCGAACGCCGACCAGCTGCGCGACGCGATTGACGCGCGGCTCGAGGCGGGGACGACGCGGGTCGTCGTCGACCTCTCGGACGTGCCGTACATCGACTCCACCGGCATCGGCGTCCTCGTGGGCGCCGCCCATCGCGCGGGCGAGAAGAACGTTCGCCTCGAGGTCGCCCGTCCGCAGAGAAACGTCGCTCGCGTGCTCGGCCTGCTGGGCGTGGGTGCCGACCTCAACATCCGCGAGTCGTAGGCCCGCGGCGGGCCTCAGAGGGGAAAGGAACCAAGCGTGTTTGGCATCGGAGAAGGTGAGCTCCTCCTCATCGTCCTCTTTGCGTTCATGATCTTCGGCCCGGACAAGCTCCCGGGCATGGGCAGGACGCTCGGGCGCGCGCTGCGCCAGTTCAGAAACGCCCAGGAGGGATTCACCGAGGTCGTTCAGACCAACATCGTGGACCCCGCCGCCGAGGCGATCAGCGACACCCCCAAGAAGCCCAACCGCAATCGCGCGGCCGAGCTCGAGGAGGACGCCGACATCGAGGCTCCCGAGGGAGAGGGCGCCCCGGCGCCGCGCCGCGCGGAGACCTTCGCCGAGCGCAAGAAGCGCCTCGCCGCCGAGAAGGCCGCCCGCGAGGAGGCCGAGAAGGCCGCGGCGGCAGCGCCTGCGGCAGATGACGAGGACTCCGACGCCGCCGAGGGCGCGTCGGCGCAGCCGGCGCCCGACGGCGCAGAGGGCTCCACGGCCCCGACCAAGCCGGCCGGCAAGCCGTCGGCAGCCGACCTCTACGCCATGCACCGTCCTTCTCGCCCCGCGACGTCCTCTGACGGAGGAGCTGGGGTCTCCCCCAGCGCGAGTCACGAAGTGAGCGAGGAGCGCAGCGACGAGCGCCGAGCGGCTGGGGAAGACCCCAGCCCCTCCGCCAGCTCCGTCAACGACGACGAGAAGGAGGCGTAGAGCGATGCCGATCGGTCCCGCACGCATGCCCATCATGGATCACCTGGGCGAGCTGAGGCGCCGCGTCACGATCATCGTGGTCGCGGTCATCGTCTGCGCGCTCATCGTCTACATGGCCACGCCCACGCTGATCGAGCTCATGATGGGCCAGATCGAGGCTGCCATGCGCGGCCAGGAGCTCGTCGTCATCTCGGTGCTCGGCGGCTTCACCATCCGATTCAAGGTCGCCCTGTTCTTCTCGGTGATCATCTGCTGCCCGATCATCATCTGGGAGGTCATGGCCTTCTTCCTGCCGGCGCTCAAGCCTAAGGAGCGCAAGTGGGTCGTGCCGACCGTCGCCGCCATGGTGGCGCTCTTCTTCCTGGGCATGATCTTCTGCTTCTTCGTCATCCAGCCGGCGGCCTTCGGGTGGCTGCTCGACCAGTCCTTCGAGATCGGCGCCATCATGCCCAACGCGGAGGACTACCTTGACATCTACATGCTGCTGGAGATCGGCTTCGGCATCGCGTTCCAGCTGCCGCTGGTGATCTTCTACCTCTCCGTCTTCCACCTCGTGCCGTACAAGACGTTCCGCGCCCAGTGGCGCTACGTCTACGTGGGGCTCATGGTGCTCTCCGCCGTGGTCACCCCGGATGCCTCGCCCATGACCATGATTCTCATGTTCGCCGCCCTCATCGGCCTCTACGAGGTCGCGCTGGCCGTGGCGCGCGTCATCATCGTGGCGCGCGACGGCAAGGAGGCCCTCAAGTGGTCGCGCGAGGACTACGAGCAGCACGCCTTTGACAAGCAGTAAGGAATGCCCTTGAAGCTTATCGTCACCGAGAAGAACGACGCCGCCCAGCAGATCGCCCGCCTGCTCTCCGAGTCGGGCAAGCCCACGGCAGACAAGGTCTACAACACCCCGGTCTACCGCTTCCGCATGGGCGGGGAGGACTGCGTGACCATCGGCCTGCGCGGGCACATCCTGAAGGTGGACTTCCCGGTGCAGCTGACCTTCAACGAGCAGGACGGCTGGCAGGGTCTCACGGCCGACGGCGAGCTCATCCCCGCCGACGTGCCGGACGGCCTCGCGCGCCCGCCGTACAAGTCCCGCCGCAAGCCCTTCCTCGCGGATGGCGTTGACCTCAAGGGATGGAAGATCGCCAGCCTGCCGTACCTGGTGTGGGCGCCCATCGAGAAGCTCCCCGCCGAGAAGGAGATCATCCGCGCCCTCAAGAACCTCGCCAAGAAGGCCGACAGCGTGGTCATCGGCACGGACTTCGACCGCGAGGGCGAGCTCATCGGCTCCGACGCCCTGCGCCAGATCCGCGAGGTCGCGCCCGACGTGCCCGTCTCGCGCGCCCGCTACTCCGCCTTCACCAAGGCCGAGATCGACCATGCCTTCGCGAACCTCGTGAGCCTCGACCAGGACCTCGCCGACGCCGGCGAGTCCCGCCAGTACATCGACCTCATCTGGGGCGCCGTCCTCACCCGCTACCTCACGGCGGCGCGCTGGAGCGGCCTGGGCAACGTGCGCTCGGCCGGCCGCGTCCAGACCCCCACGCTCGCCCTCGTGGTGGAGCGCGAGCGCGAGCGGCTCGCCTTCAAGCCGGAGGACTACTGGGTGATCCAGGGCCAGGGCGAGAAGGACGGCGCGGACTTCCGCATCGCGCACGCGACCGGCCGCTTCTGGGAGAAGGACGCCGCCGACGCCGCGTACGGCCGCGTGGCCGACGCCACCGAGGGGCGCGTCACGGCCGTCGAGCGGAAGAGCCGCACGCAGCGCCCGCCCGCGCCGTTCAACACCACCTCGCTCCAGGCCGCCGCCGCGGCCGAGGGCATCAGCCCGGCGCGCACGATGCGCCTCGCCGAGAGCCTCTACATGGACGGCCTCATCTCGTACCCGCGCGTGGACAACACCGTCTACCCCTCGTCGCTCGACCTGCGCGACTGCGTGCGCACGCTCTCCAAGGTCCCGCAGTACGCCGGCACCTGCCAGGCGCTGCTCTCCCAGGGCAAGCTCACCGCCACGCGCGGCAAGCAGGAGACCACCGACCACCCGCCGATCTACCCCACGGCGGCGGCCTCGCCGGACGCGCTCCAGCCCGCCGCGTGGAAGCTCTACAACCTCATCGCGCGGCGCTTCCTGGCCACGCTCATGGGGCCCGCCACGATCGAGGGGACCAAGGTCTCGATCGACGTCGCGGGGGAGCCGTTCACGGTCTCGGGCTCCGTGCTCGCAAGCCCCGGCTTCCGCGCGATCTACCCCTACGGCCTCAAGAAGGACGACCAGCTCCCCGCGCTCGCCGAGGGCGACGTGGTGGGCGTTCGCGATATGGAGCTTCTGGCCAAGCAGACCGAGCCCCCCGCGCGCTACAGCCAGGGCAAGCTCATCCAGGAGATGGAGAAGCGCGGACTCGGCACCAAGTCCACGCGCGCGAGCATCATCGACACCCTCTACGAGCGCAAGTACTTCCGCGGCGACCCGGTGGAGCCGAGCCAGCTCGGCATGGCGATCATCGATGCCCTGACGCAGTACGCGCCGCGCATCACCTCGCCGGACATGACGGCCGAGCTCGAGGACGACATGACGCGCGTCGCCGACGGCGCCCAGACCCAGGAGCAGGTCGTGAACCACTCGCGGGCGCTGCTCGCCGGCCTCATGGACGTCCTCGTGGAGCACACCGACGACCTCTCCGAGCAGATCGCCGACGCCGTGACCGCCGACGCCAAGATCGGCGTCTGCCCCAAGTGCGGCAAGGACCTCGTGGTGAAGAGCTCGGCCAAGACCCGCGGCAGCTTCGTGGGCTGCATGGGCTGGCCCGACTGCGACGTCACCTACCCGCTGCCGCAGGGCAAGATCATCGCCCTCGAGGGCGAGGCGGCCGTGTGCCCGGAATGTGGCGCCCCGCGCGTGAAGGTGCAGCCGTTCCGCAGCCGCGCGTACGAGGTCTGCGTGAACCCGGCGTGCGCGACCAACCGCGAGCCCGACGTCGACGTGGGCGCGTGCCCCGCGTGCGCCGCTGCCGGGCGTTCCGGGAGGCTCGTGGCGCACAAGTCCGAGAAGAGCGGCAAGCGCTTCATCCGCTGCACGAACTACGACGAGTGCGGGACCAGCTACCCGCTGCCCGCGCGCGGCGCGCTCGAGGCCACGGGCGAGACCTGCCCGGACTGCGGCGCCCCGCTCGTGGTGGTGACCACCGCGCGCGGCCCCTGGAAGCTCTGCCCCAACATGGACTGCCCGGGGCGTGAGAAGAAGGAGGCCGCCAAGGGCGCGCGCAGAGGTCGACGCGGAGCCCGAAAGAAGTCCTAGCGAGCGCGGGGTCGAGGTCCTTCTCGGCCCCGCGTCCTTCTCGCCGCGCGCCCGCGTCCCTCTCCGCCCCGCGTTCCCTCGCCGCGCGCTCGCGTCCCCCTCCGCTCCGCGTTCCCACCTCGTTGCTTAGGTGAGCAAAGACCTTCAACTATCTTGCACGGATTTCTTAGGTGAGTCGCCTTTCCGCAGCTCGCAGACCACCTGTATGCTTAGGTGAGTCGCGATAGTTCGACGCTTTTGCTCACCTAAGGAGCCTCGCGCGGGTGGCCCGCGCGGGAGTGCCCCGCGCGGAGGCGTCCCGCAACGGCGCGCCGCGCGCGACCCGTCCCGGCGTGCGAGAATGGGGGAGTCGAAAGGGGCGAGGATGCTGGACCTGAGGCGCGTGCTCAAGAGCAAGCCCAAGCCGCCGGAGGACGTGGATCTCACGCCGCTCTGGACGCCGTGGGGCGAGAAGATCGCGGCGAGCCGGGACGTCCCGGCGGGCGAGAAGGGCCTCGAGCCCCCGTCCCACCCTCGGCCGCTTCTGGCCCGCGAAGCCTGGACGTCCCTCAACGGCACCTGGGAGTGCGCCTTCGTCCCCGCGCCGGACGCCGCCACGGCCTGGCGGGCCGCTCGCGTCCCGGACGGACCCTGGGTGCCGATCCGCGTGCCCTTCTCGCCCGAGGCGCCGCTCTCCGGCGTGGGCCGCCAGCTCCGCCCGGACGAGCTTCTCTGGTACCGGCGCCCCCTCGACGCCCCGTCGCTCGGCCCCGGGGATCGCATTATCCTGCACCTCGATGCCGTCGACTGGGCCTGCGCGGTGTACGTGAACGGCGCCCGCGTGGCGGAGCATACGGGTGGCTACCTGCCATTCTCTGCAGACGTCACGGACGCGCTGCGCGCCGGCGAGAAGAACGAGCTCGCCGTGTGCGTCCACGACCCGTCCGATGCCGGCGCGCAGCTCCGCGGCAAGCAGCGCCTCGCGCGGGGCGGCATCTGGTACACGGCCCAGAGCGGCATCTGGCGTGACGTCTGGTACGAGGTCGTGCCCGCCGCGCACATGACGTCGCTCGCCGCCGACGCGCGGCCCGTCGAGGGGCGGGTCCTGCTCGACGTTGGCGTGGCGGGGGAGGGGGCGGTGACGGCTCGCGTCCTGGACGGGGGCTCGGAGGTCGCCCGCGGGTCGGCGCCCGCCCGGGACGGCCGCTGCGAGCTCGCCCTCGACGTTCCCGCGCCGCAGCTCTGGAGCCCGGAGGAGCCACGGCTCTATGACATTGAGCTCGCCTTCGGCGCCGACCGCGTCCGCAGCTACTGCGCCTTCCGCACGGTGGAGGTGCGCCCGGACGCGCGCGGCGTCCCCCGCGTGCATCTCAACGGCGAGCCCCTCTTCCTGCGCGGCGTGCTCGACCAGGGCTACTGGCCGGACGGCCTCATGACGCCGCCCTCGGAGGCGGCGCTTGAGCATGACGTCCGCGCGGTGCGCGAGCTGGGCTTCAACCTGCTGCGCATGCACGTCAAGGTGGAGCAGCCGCGCTTCTACGCCCTGTGCGACCGGCTCGGCATGCTCGTCTGGCAGGACATGGTCTCCGGCGGCGGCCCCTACAGCGCGCTTCACACGAGCTACGTTCCCACGCTCCTGCGTGCGAGCTGGACGCGTCGCACCGACGAGGGCCCGCGCGCCCGCCGGCGTCTCTCCTCGGCGGACCCGGCCTACCGCCGCGAGTGGCGCGAGGCCTGCTCCGGCACGGTGGGCCTGCTGGCGGGCCATCCCAGCGTGATCGGCTGGACGCTCTTCAACGAGGGCTGGGGGCAGTTCGACGCGCGCGCCGCATGCGACGCCGTGCGCGCGCTCGACCCCACGCGCCCCGTGAGCGCCACGAGCGGCTGGTACGACCGCGCCTGCGGAGACCTCTTCAGCGTGCACAACTACTTCCGCCCGCTCGAGGTCTGGCCCGACCGCGCCCGGCCGCAGCGCGCCTTCGTGATCTCCGAGTTCGGCGGTGTGAGCTGGGCCGTCCCCGGGCACGTCTCGCTGGGGACGTCCTACGGCTACGAGGCGGCCTCCGGCGCGGACGACTTCGCGCGCGAGGTCCGCGGGCTTCTCGCCCAGGCGGACGCGCTCGAGGCCGAGGGCCTCGCCGGCTACGTCTGCACGCAGCTCAGTGACGTGGAGGAGGAGACCAACGGCCTTCTCACCTACGACCGTCGCGTGAACAAGCTCCTCGCTGCGACCTGACTGGGGTGACGGGGTCGTTTGTCATAATGGGCACGTCCGACACAATGCGACGAGAGGGGAAGCCATGAAGGTGCTGCTGGTCAACGGAAGCCCGCACGAGCACGGCTGCACGGACCGCGCGCTCCAGGAGGTGGCGGGCGCACTCGAGGCCGAGGGCGTACGGACGGAGACCTTCTGGATCGGCGCGCGCCCGGTGGGCGGGTGCACGGCCTGTGGCGCATGCGGGGAGACCGGCCGCTGCGCCTTTGAGGGCGGCGGCGTCAACGAGTTTGCGGCCAAGGCCGCCGACGCCGACGGCTTCGTCTTTGGTGCCCCGACGCACTATGCGCACGCCGGGGCGTCGCTGCTCGGCTTCATGGACCGGCTCTTCTACTCGGCGGGCGCGGCGTTTGCGCACAAGCCGGCCGCCGCGGTCACCTCTGCCCGACGCGCGGGCACCACGACGGCCCTCGCCGACATCGAGAAGTTCTTCACCATCTCGCAGATGCCCATCGTGAGCAGTCGCTACTGGAACATGGTCCACGGCAACAGCGCCGAGGAGGCCGCGCAGGACGCCGAGGGCCTCTGGACCATGCGTCAGCTCGGACGCAACATGGCGTGGCTGCTGAGGTGCATCGAGGCCGGACGCGAGGCGGGCGTCCCCGCGCCGTCGAGCGAGCCCGGCGCGCGGACGAACTTCATCCGCTAGGCACGGCATAGGCGCCGTTCTGGCGGCTCCGTTTCCGCTTTCCGTCCTCTCGTCTCCGTCCTCGTTCCTGTCCCCGTCGCACTGCCCCTCGTTGCCCTGTCCTTTGTCGCCCTGTCCCCCTTAGGTGAGCACAGACTTCTAACTATCTCGACTCACCTAAGGGGGAGGGGCGCAAATTATCTGGCGTTTCTCTACTCACCTAAGAAAACCGTGCAAGATAATTCAAAGTCTGTGCTCACCTAAGCAGGCGCAGAGGGAGGGGTCAGCGGAGCCCGACGAGAGGGGCCGGCGGAGCCCGGCGAGAAGGGCCGGCGGAGCCCGGCGAGAAGGACCGGCGAGAAGGCCCGGCGCGAGGGCCGGCGAGAAGGGCCGTCCGCCCTGCGCCCGCCGTGGTTTTCTCGCGGCGGGCGCGTCCGCGCGGTACCATTGAGGGACCACAAGACCGAAGGGGGCACATGGCGCGGGGCATCTTCATCACGCTCGAGGGGGCTGACGGCTGCGGGAAGTCGACGCAGGCCGAGCTGCTGGCCGAGGTCCTTCTCGCCCGCGGGCGAGAGGTCGTCCGCCTGCGCGAGCCGGGCGGCACCCCCATCTCCGAGAAGATCCGCGCGCTGCTCCTGGATTCGGCCAACGCGGAGATGGTGCCGGAGACGGAGCTCCTGCTCTACGAGGCCAGCCGCGCGCAGCTCACGCGCCAGGTGATCGAGCCCGCCCTCGAGCGCGGCGCCGTCGTCCTGTGCGACCGCTACTACGACTCGACCTATGCCTACCAGGCCGGCGGCCGCGGGCTGGACGAGACGATCGTCCGCCAGTCCAACGTCCTCGGCAGCTGCGGGCGCGTGCCCGACCGCACGCTCGTGCTCGACCTCGATCCCGCGATCGGCTACGCGCGCGCCACGGCCGGTGGCGCCGACCGCATGGAGGCCGAGGGCCTCGCCTTCCAGGAGCGCGTGCGCGCGGCCTACCTGCGCCTTGCGGACGAGGAGCCGGCCCGCGTGCGCGTGGTGGACGCCGCGGGCGAGAAGGACGCGGTCACGGCCCGCCTTGTCTCCGCGCTCGAGGACCTGCTGTGAGCGCCGCCCCCGCCCAGAGCGCCCCCGGCCAAAACGGCACCGCGCCCCTTCCCGCCGCGCTCGGAGCCCTCGCCGACCAGCCGCGCGTGCGCGACCTCCTTGCCACCGCGGTGACGGAGGGACGGCTCTCCCACGCCTACCTCTTCGTGGGCGCGCCCGGATCCGGCAAGCACGAGGCGGCCGAGGCGCTCGCCGAGTGCGTGGTCTGCCCTCACGGCGGGGACGTCACCTGCGACGAGTGCCGCCGCGTGCGCCATCGTACGCACCCGGACGTCCGCTGGCTCAGGCCGGGGAGCGCCACGGGCTACCTCGTGGCCCAGGTCCGCGAGGTCATCGAGGACGCGAGCCTCGCCCCCGTGCGCGCCCGCACCAAGGTCTACGTGCTCGAGCGCGCCGAGCTCCTGCGCGGAACGGCGGCAAACGCCCTGCTCAAGACCCTCGAGGAGCCGCCCGAGGGCGTGATGTTCATCCTCTGCGCCCGCACCACGGCTTCGATGCTCCCCACCATCGTCTCCCGCTGCCAGCAGGTGCCCTTCCGCGCGGTCTCGCCGGACGAGGGCGTGGACGCCGTCATGCGCTCCTGCGCCGCCACGCGGGAGGAGGCGCGCGTGGCCCTCGCCGTGGCGGGCACGCCCGCGCGCGCGACGGAGTTCCTGCAGTCGACGGCCCGCCGCCAGGTGCGCCGCCTCGTGGTGGGCACGCTTGACGCCCTCGCCCGCGACGACTCGTGGGACGTGCTCCTGGCCGCGCGCGAGCTCGTGGCCGCCGTGGCCGTGCCGCTCGCCGACGTCAAGGAGGCCCAGGAGGCCGCCCTGCAGGAGAGCCAGGACTTCCTCACCGCCGCTGCCCTCAAGCAGGTGGAGGACGCCAACAAGCGCGAGCTCACCGCGCGGGAGCGTTCGGGTATGATGGAGGCCCTGACCGCGGCCGAGTCCGTCCTGCGCGACGTGCTCGTCCGCTGCGAGGGGGTCGGCCAGCCCATCGTCAACGAGGACGCGGCCGCCACCGTGGACCGCATCGCCGCCGGCTGCGACACCGCCAGCGCGCTCAGGGCGCTCGGGGCCGTGGCGCGCGCCGCGGACGACCTCGCCCACAACGTATCGCCGCAGCTGACCCTCGAGGTCATGCTGCTTTCCGTCAAGGAGGCACTTGCATGCCCACCGTCATCCCGGTGAAGTTCACCTATGCCGCCCGCGACCTCTGGTTCAGCCCGGCGGGCACCGGCGCCCAGGAGGGCGACCACGTCATCTGCCAGACCGAGCGCGGCCGCGAGATCGGCCTCGCCACCGCGGACGCCCGCGAGGTGAGCGATGAGGAGCTCGCCGCCACCATCGGCCACGCGACCCTGCGCGACGTGGTGCGCATCGCCACCGAGGACGACCTCGCGCGCGCCGAGCGCCTAGCCCAGCGCGGCGAGGACTCCATGCCCGCCTTCCGCCGGCACGTCAAGGAGTCGGGGCTGGACATGAAGCCCGTGGGCGTGGAGTACCTCTTCGACGGCGAGAAGGCCGTCTGCTACTTCGCCGCCGAGGAGCGCGTGGACTTCCGCCAGCTCGTGCGCGACCTCTCGCGCGAGTTCCACGTGCGCATAGACATGCGCCAGATCGGCGTGCGCGAGGAGGCCGCCATCGTCGGCGGCTACGGCCACTGCGGGCAGGAGCTCTGCTGCCGCCGCTTTGCCACGGGCTTCGACCCGGTCTCCATCCGCATGGCCAAGGAGCAGGACCTCCCGCTCAACTCCACCAAGATCTCCGGCGCGTGCGGACGGCTCATGTGCTGCCTGCGCTACGAGTTCGAGGCCTACCGCGACTTCAAGGGCCGCGCGCCCAAGCGCAACGCCGTGATCGACACGCCGCTCGGCAAGGGCAAGATCGTGGAGTACGACACGCCCAAGGAGCAGATCGTCCTGCGCCTTGAGAGCGGAAAGCAGATCCGCGTGGCGCTCGCCGACATGACCGCCTCCGAGGCCGCGCACAAGAAGAGCGAGGAGCTCGGCTGCCCGTGCCGCCCGGACACCGTGACGCGCGAGGTTCTGGACCGCCTGGAGTCCCCGGACGTGCAGATGGCCCTCGCCGAGCTGGACCGCAAGATGGGCGTGCTGCCCGAGCAGGGGCCGGACGCCTCGGACATCTTCGTCGAGCCCAAGCGCAAGCGCCGTCGTCCCTCCAACGGGGCCCCGGCCGGCGAGAAGGGCCCGCAGGGCGAGAAGAACGCGCGACGCGAGGCCGGCGCGTCTCCCGTCGACGAGGCGCCTGCGCGTCGCCGCCGCAAGCGCCGCCCGGGCGATGGCGGGGGAGCGGCCGCCCCGGCGCCCGCGCACATGGCGCCCGACGCGGGGACGGGCTCTGCGCCCGCACGCCGCCGCCGTCACCACCAGGCGGCGGATGGCGCCGCGGAGGCGGGTTCCGCCACCGGCGGTCAGCAGCCCGTCAAGCGCACCCGCCGGCCCGGCGACAAGGGCGGCCAGGCCGAGAAGGGCGCGCAACCGCGCGGCATGCAGCCCTCGCGCAAGAAGCGCGCCCAGCAGCAGGGCAAGTCTGGCGAGCAGGGGCAGCAGGCCGCGCGTCCGCAGGGGGCCGATGACGCCTCCAAGCCGCGTCGTCGCCGTCGCCGCGGGGGGCGCGGGCGCGGTGGCGCCGGCACCGAGGGCGGCGCGCCCGCGGGCGAGTAGTCCTTCGCCGCCCCTTTGCTTCCGATTGATTTGAGGCCCCGAGCGCTTTGGCTCGGGGCCTCGTTGCGTTTGAGCAGGTAAGGGGCCGGGGTGGAGTTTGCCCGCCTCGGGTCGGACGACCCATGGGGGAGGCATGGTGACGATTGTCGGTGATTTTTGGAGGGCGGGCTAAGTAGCGGGCGTTTTTCGGCTGCAAAAGGGCAGGTAGACGGGTTGGCGAATCGGCCAGTTGACGGGCTTCCCACAGAAAATCACCGACAATCGTCAGCGGCTCGCCGGATGGGGTCCCGTGAGGCCCGAGGGGTGCCTACGCCCCCTCGGAAAGCCACTCCTGCGCCAGCGCGAGGGCGGACTGGCCGCGCACGAGCAGCTCGTCGTCCCAGTCGACGTTGCGCCAGGGGTCTCCGCTCTCGAGCTCGATCCACGTCTCGCCCTCGCCCCACCCGAGGTCGACGGCGTCGGTGAGGTAGGCGAGCCGCGTGAGCGTCCCGTCCGCTGCGGTCTGCTGCAGGGCGACGACCTTCCACGTCACGCCGTCCTTCTCGGCGACGTCCACGGAGACGCCCCGGTCGAAGATGCCAAAGCGGAGGGTGAGGGACTCGAGCTGCTCCTGCGTGAGCGGCACGCACGTCATCGAGGCCATGACGTCCTCGTCGGGCTCCACGTCCTTGGGCTCGTAGTCGTTCCTGCTGAGGATCTCCTCCACGAGGGCCTCGCCGTCAGGCTGCGCGTTCTCGTCCTCAACGACCGTCTCGGCCGGCGGCTCCTCCGATGCGGGCTCGGGATCTGCTGCCTGAGTGCCGCCGCATCCCACGAGCAGCAGCGAGGTGGCGAGCGTGGCACAGACGAACGCAGCCTTGAGGAGCCTCATCAGAACCTCCGTCCCCTACATGATTCTGAGCATTAAGAGTACAACAATAAGCAGCGGGAGTGCCCAGACGGCGCCGAAGAAGCCGGGGAGCATGTCGCGATGCGTCTCCCGCACCGCCGGGTCGAGGCGCAACTGGTCGATGAAGAAGAGGACGAGGCTCGCCGCCCAGAGCCCGCAAAAGCCGATTCCAAGCCAGAAGGGCGCCTGGTAGCTCCAGGAGAGCAGATGCGCGATTCCGTACGTCACGCCAAACGCGAGCGGGGTCAGGATGAGATTGACGAAGGAGGCGTCCCGCACGAGCCGGCTGACTCCCGGATGGCTCTTGCGGGCGGAGCGCTCCCACAGGAGCACGCCCACGAGGAGGGGCAGGCCATAGAAGGGGGAGAGGACTACGACGACGCCAAAGAAGCTCGACACGAGCTCAAGCGGGTTGGGGCACGTCTCCGGCGAGAGGCTGGTGGGGAACATGGGGCCTCCTTGGGGTTGCACATTGGGGGATGAGGCTACTCTTCCAGCGGGCGGTCGAAGATGATGCGCACTGTGTCTCCCACACGTGCGGTCTCGCCACACATCGGGTCGGTGGCGATTGCGACGGGCGTGCCCGTGTCGCTTGTGCTGTAGCTCCACTCAGTTATGTATGGATCGGGGGAGAGGCCCGCTAGGACGAGCTCACTCGAGGCGTCGAGGGGCGTCATGCCAAGCACGTCGGGCACCGTGACGTCGCTCGTGACGGTAAGCTCCACCGGCTCGTTGGGAGACGCCCAGGATCCGGAGGTGGGCCGCGCAAGGATGACCCGATTGTCGCTCGGGTCTACGTCCCCTTGGTATGCAACCTCCACGTTCGAGAAGCCCGCATCCTCAAGTAGCTTCCGGGCATCGCGCTCGGAGCAGTTGAGGGTGATATTGGGAATCTTCCGTAGGCCCGAGACACTGAGGATTGCCTCCGCCTTCCATGGCGTCTCATTGAGCTCGGCGTGGACAGTGCCGCTTGGGTCGAGGGGCATCGAGATGCCCATGTTCTCGGGAAGCGCCTGCACGTCGACGTCCACCACCGTCCCCGGGCTTTCGGTGGAGCGCGACTCTTGGATGACGGGGAAGTAGTCCTCGGCGACGAGCACCTCCCACGCGCTCTGGGGGTCCATGCCAACTACGTTGGGCACCTCGCCGAACTCGGTCTCCACCACGGCGGGCGGCTGCGAGCCGAGATACGACGTCACCGTCACCGCCGCGGCGACGACCATAACCGCCGCCAGGCACGCGGCCGCGAGGCGCGCGGCGCGCCGGCGGCGCGGGGCGGCGGCCTCGCGCTCGAGGAGGGCGGCGAGCTCCTCGCGGGAGTGCACGCCGAGCATGCGGTATCCCGTCGCGCGGGCCGAGCTCACCGTCCCCGGGGCGACGCTCAGCCTCTCGGCCACCTCGTCCGTCGAGAGGCCCTCCGCGACAAGGGAGAGCACGTCGGACTGGGTCTGGGAGAGCCCGCGCGCGAGAAGGGCCGCGCGGGAGTCGCCGGCCGCGCGGCCCTCCTCGCGCTGCCGGCCGTATTGGGCCGCGAGCTCACGCGCGCTCGTCACGCCGAGCTTGCGATAGGCGCGCTGGCGGAAGTTCCCGACGGTGGAGGAGCTCACGCCCATCTCAAGCGCCGCGGCTGCGGCCGTCATGCCGGCGAGCGCCGAGCGCGCCGCGTCGGCCTCGCGCCCGGTGAGCCCGCGCTCGCGGAAGTCGCGCTCCGCCTCCTGCGACGCCGTGGGAATCATGCCGCCTCCTCTCCGCAGCCGATTACCGGAAGCGTACACGAGCGCGCGTCCCTACGTCGTGGCAACGCGGTATGCACCCGGGCCAGCGCGCGGCAAAAGCGCGCCCTCTGCGCTTTCTCCCGCATCGTCGCAGATGGCGAGAAGAACGTCCGGCAGAGGGCGCGCCTTGCGGGACCGGTCCGCCCGCTACGCCAGCGCGGCGAGGCGCAGCACGAGCTCTACGGTGCCCACGGCGTAGCCGCCGCGCGCGAAGAGCCCCACGGGCGCCTCCGCCGCCGGCCGCGCGTCAACGAGGACCGCTAGCGGCAGCAGCTCCGGGTTGGCGAACATGCGGCGCGCGAGGCGCTCCGGCAGCTCGGAGAAGTCGTCGCGCGCGAGGGTCACGGGCACGCCGGCCGCATCCAGCGCCGCGAGCGCGCGGGCGAGGGTGGGGTCGCCCGCCGCGTCCTCGCGGGTCACGAGCGTGAGGGAGAGCCCCGCCGCCGCGACGACCCCCGCCGCGTCCGCGAGCTCGTTCAGCAGGTGCTCCGTCGGCTCCCCCGCCGGCTCCAGGAACGCCAGGAGCGCAAGGCCGCCGCGCCCGCCGAGCAGCGGCGCGGCGTCGGGGAGCGGGATGCGCTGGAGCATGTCCTCCGGGCGCGGGGCGCGCCGGCGGGCGCGGACCTCGGCGGGCCCGTCCACGGTGAATACGAGCTCGGCGGCCTGCTGGTTGCCGTTGGGCAGGCGCGTCGTGGTGGTGAGGCGGTAGGTCCCGGCCGGCACCTCAAGCGCGGTAGGATCGCAGCCCCAGAGGTCGAGCTGGTGGAAGCCCCAGAGCTCCTGGCCGCCCACCTGCATGGCGCGGCCCAGGCGCGCGAGCCCCCAGTCGGTGCCGTAGACGAGCGGGGCGCCTTCGGGAGAGCTCACGCAGAGCGGCCAGGTGCGCTCGCTCGCGGCCTTGCCCTCGACGCAGGCCCAGCGCCCATCCGCGAGCACCTCGGCGCGCCCGTCGGCGGGCGCCAGGCGCGCGGGCACCCCGAGGCTGCGGCACGCGGCCACGAAGAGCGTCCGCAGCGTCACCTCGGAGGCCTCGCCGCACGCGAGCGCACCTGCGGGCGTGCCCACGAGCTTGGCCAGGTGCTCGGCGGGTGAGAAGGACATGCGCCCGGCAAGCCACGCCCACGCGGCGCACGCGTCGTCCGCGATCAGGCGGGCGAGCTCCTCCGGCAGCGCGCCGGGGAAGGCGGGCCGCCAGGCGCTCAGGTGCTCGAGGCCGATCCGCGGGCAGAGGACGTAGCGCTCCCAGGTCTCGCGATCGAGGTTCTTGTCGCGGCTCGCGAGCGCGGCGCGGAGATGGCCCTCCAGGAGGGCGGGGTCGGCGTCCAGGTAGTCCTTCTCGGCAAGCGTGGCGAGAAGCGCCAGGCGCTCCGGCTCCGCGCCCGCGGCGAGGAACTCGTAGACGGCGTCGGCGTTGCCGCGCGCGGCCTCGAGGATGTGGGCCACGAGTTCGGCGTCGTCGTCCGGGCGGACGAGCGCCGCCTGGCGGGCGAGCTGCTCGGCGTGCGAGCGCATGGCCACGACACGCATCCCACGCGACTCGTCCGCCACGGCCTTGCGCACGCGCCCGCGCGCCGCGGCCTCGGGCGAGAGCGGCTGGGAGGGCGCGGGGTGGTCCTCGGGCGCGCGGACGTCCACGTCATGCCAGGCGTCCGCGGCCTCGGGCGTCTCGGCGGTGGCGAGCACGAGTTCCACCTCGGAGACCTCCGCCGTGTCCACGTCCTTCTCGGCCATGAGCGCGCCGGCCGAGGCGTGCGCGCGCACGCTCCCCAGCCCCAGCTCCACCGAGCAGCGGCCCTCCTCGTCCGCCGTGAGCACGGAGAGCGGGCGCCACCCGGCCATGTTGAGCACCTCGAAGGCCACGGTGGCCCCCGCGGCGGGCGCGCCGTCCGGGAGCGCCACGCGCACGGAGAGGCGCGTCGTGGCGGCGTAGCTCCCCGTCACGTTGACGAGGACGGTGCAGCCCGCGCGGCCCACCACGTCGGCCGGGTCGCAGCCGAAGTCCGAGAAGAGCCGCGTGGCCACCATGGGCGCGCGCCCCGAGGCGGCGGTGAACCAGCCGCGGTCGAGCGCCTCCTCGGGCTCGCAAGCGCCGAGGTAGTGCCAGCGGCCGCCCGCCCAGGCCTCCACCCAGGCGTGGTTGTCGTCGCAGTGCGCCCACCAGGGCACGTAGAGCTGTCGGGCGGGGATGCCCACCGCGCGCAGCGCCGTCACGAGGAGCGTCGACTCCTCGCCGCAGCGCCCGGCCGCAGCCGCGATGACGCCGGGCGCCCCGAGGGTGCGGCCGTCCGTGGACTGATACGTGGCCATCTCGGCGCACCAGTAGTTGACCTCGATGACGGCGCGCTCGGGGTCGAGCCCGGCCACGCGCGGCATGAGCTCCTCCCAGAGGGCGCCCCGGCAGTCCTGGAGCGGCTCGTTGTTGACGCGCGCCGTGGCCACGTAGTGGACGAAGAGGTCCTCGGGTAGGTTCGCCGCCGGTCCCTCGCGGAGCACGAGGGCGTGGCGCGCGAAGGCGAGAAGGACCTCGAGCGGCGCGTCCACGGCGTCCGTGAGCGGCAGCGTGGCCAGGTGGTAGCGCAGGAGCACGGCCTCGTCGGGCGCGAGCGCGGGGAAGAGCGCCTCGGCCTTCCCGGCCCGCTCTCCCAGAAGGGCACGGCGGGCGTCGAAGCGACGGGCGGCATAGGTGGCGAGCTGCTCGGAAAGCGGCATGGGGTCTCCTTGGGTCGTCGCGCGGTTGCGACCGACTATGGTACGCCGCTGACGACGCCGCGTCACGCGTGGGGATGTGGCAGCCCCACCGGCAGGCCCCGGCGGCGTGCCCCCCGGCAGGCCCCGGCGGCGTGCCCCCTGACGGCCGCGCCCCGGCCCCCCGACGGCCGCGCCCCGGCCGAGTGACGGATTTTGGACGAATGATCGCCCTCAGGGGCCTTCGTCCGTCCAAAACCCGTCACTCTGTCTATAGTGCGTGAGGCACGGGGCCGCGGCAGGCCGCCGGCCGCCAGGGACACGACGGGAGGACACCCATGTACGGACTCAAGAGCGAGGCGAGCTTCGACTCCGCCCACTTCCTCGCGGACTACTACGGCAAGTGCGAGAACCTCCACGGTCACCGCTGGCGCGTCGTGGCGTACCTGCGCGCGCCCGAGCTCGGATCGGAGGGGACCCAGCGCGACATGGTCATGGACTTCGGCGTTTTCAAGCGCGCCCTGCGCGAGCTTGCCGAGGAGTTCGACCACACCTTCCTCGTGGAGGAGGGGACGCTGCGCCCGGCCACGATCGAGGCGCTCGAGGGGGAGGGCTTCTCGCTCAAGCTGCTGCCCTTCCGCACCACGGCCGAGAACCTCGCCCGGCACTTCTGCGAGCGCCTGTGCGAGCGCGGCCTTCCGTGCGCGCAGGTGGACGTCTACGAGACGCCGCTCAATTGCGCCACATATGTCCGGGACGGGATGTAGGATTCAGCCTATACTCAGGGAAGGGGGATGCGGAAAGGGCGATGCGGCCCCGCGGCCGCGGGAGGCGAAGGTGTGACATGGGCAATCGTTCCCTGCACGGAGTCAACCTCACCGGATGGCTGACGCTCGAGTCGTGGGTCACCCCCGAGCTCTTCGCCGGCGCCGGCGCGCTGGACGAGGAGTCGCTCGTCACGGCGCTCGGGGAGCGGCGCTACGCCGACTGCGTCCGCGCGCACCGGCGCGAGTTCGTGACGCGCGACGAGTTCGTCAAGATCGCCGCGCGCGGGTTCAACGCCGTGCGCCTCCCCGTCCCCTGGTACGTCTACGGGGACGACGGCCCCGAGCCCGGTCCGTACGTCGGCTGCATCGAGCTCGTCGACCAGGCGCTCGGCTGGGCGGAGGAGATCGGCCTCAAGGTCATCTTCGCGCTGGCGATAAACCCGGGCGCGCCGCACACGGACAACGGGATCTCCCCCGACAACGCCGACTGCCACATCGCGCGCGAGGAGATGCTCGACGTGGTGTACGCCCTCTCCAGGCGCTACGCCTCGCGCATGGGCTTCTTCGGGATCGAGCTCGCCGACGACCCGGTTGTCCAGGTCCGCCACGGTCTCATGCTCACCGACGGCGTGCCCATACACCGCCTGCGCAACTACTACCGCGAGGCCTACGAGCTCGTGCGTAACGCCGCGGGCGAGGACCCCGTGGTCATCATGCCCGACGCCGCCTTCCCCGGCGGGTGGGGCCGCTTCATGGCCCAGCGCCACTACAAGAACGTCTGGCTCGACTGCCATCTTGACCGCACGAGCGTCCGCGTGGACGTCTCCGGCCCCGCCGGCGTGCGCCGGCTCGTGGCCGCGCTCGAGAGGCGCGTCCATGACGCCCGCCGCTCCGGCATGCAGGTCATGGTGGGCAAGTGGTCGTCGTCGCTGCCGATCGCCGACTCCCAGATGACGCCCGAGGGCCGCATCGCGCTCGAGCGCGTCTACACCTCTGAGCAGATCGGTGCGTACGAGAAGTGCCCAGCCTGGTTCTTCAACACCTGGAAGACCTCCGGCAAGCTCGCGAGCTGGGACGCTCGCGTGGCGCTCGCCACCTTCGAGCGCGGGATGATCGTCTGATGCCGGGAGTTCTGAGCGTCGTCGGCACCCCCATCGGCAACCTCGAGGACGCGTCGCCCCGCGTGCGGCGGGTGCTCGGGGAGGCCGACGCGGTGCTCTGCGAGGACACGCGCGTGACGGGCCGGCTCATGAACGCCTTCGGCATCTCCGCGCGCCTCGAGCGCTGCGACGAGAACGTCATGGACGCTCGGATCGCAGGCGTGCTGGAGCGCGTCGCCGCAGGCGAGCGCGTGGCCTTCGTCTCAGACGCCGGCATGCCGGGTGTGTCCGACCCGGGGCAGCGCCTCGTGGACGCCGCGCTCGACGCGGGGCTGCCCGTCGAAGTGATTCCGGGTCCGAGCGCCGTGACCTGCGCGCTCGTTGCGTCGGGCCTCGCGAGCGAGCACTTCTTCTTCGAGGGGTTCCTGCCGCGGAAGCGCGGGGCGCAGCTCGCTCGCCTGGCTGAGCTCGCGCTGGTCCCGGGGACGCTCGTCGTCTACGAGAGCCCGCGCAGGGTCGCGGAGACCCTCGCCAACGTCGCCGAGGCGATGCCGCGCCGGCGCGCGGCGCTCGTGCGCGAGCTCACCAAGCTGCACGAGGAGGTCGTGCGCGGAGAGGCCGCGGAGCTCGCGGAGCTGATCGCGGCGCGCGACGAGCTCCGCGGCGAGTGCGTCATCGTGATCTCGGCGCCGAGCGCAGAGGAGCTCGAGGGTCGCCGCGCGCAGGACGCCGGGCCCGCCCGCCCGCTCGAGGAGGAGATAGCCGCCGGGCTCGAGGCGGGGGAGCCCAAGAGCACGCTCGCCAAGCGGCTTGCCAGGTCCTTCTCGCTTCCGCGTGCCGAGGTCTACGACGCCGTGGTAGCCGCCGCGTCCGCAACGCGCTAGCTGCCGTCCGCGAGCTGCGTTGACCCCCCTGCGCCGGTCCGCCCCGCTGCGCCCGCCCTGCCTCGCCGCCCGTCTCCCACTGCCGTCCGTCTCCCGCCGCCGCTTAGGTGAGCAAATTTCGTTAACCATCCTGCACGGTTTTCTTAGGTGAGTCGCGTTTCCGCTGCTGGCTCACGTCCTTCTCGCTTAGGTGAGCGGCGATGATTCAAGGAGTTTGCTCACCTAAGCAGGGGGGCGAGCTGGGTCAGGCCGGGGATCGACGCGCGGCGAGAAGGGCGCGCGGCGAGAAGGACGCGCGGTCCGGCAAAGAGTACAATCGACCCCGCATGCCACATTCCGTCATGAGGAGTCGTCATATGGCAGAGAAGCCGTCCTACTTCGTCACCACCCCCATCTACTACGTCAACGCCGCCCCGCACCTGGGCACCGCCTACTGCACGCTGCTCGCCGACGTCCAGGCGCGCTTCCGTCGCGCGGCCGGCTACGACGTCAAGTTCCTGACCGGCATGGACGAGCACGGCGAGAAGGTCGCGGAGGCCGCGGCCGAGCATGGCATGACGCCGCAGGAGTGGTGCGACTCCCAGGCCCCGCTCTTCAAGGACCTCTGGAGCGAGCTCGAGGTCTCCAACGACGACTTCATCCGCACCACCGAGCCGCGCCAGCACCACGCGGTCCAGTACCTGTGGGACCGCATGCTCGAGTCCGGCTACCTCTACAAGGGCTCCTACGACGGCTGGTACTGCGTGCCGGAGGAGACCTACTTCACCGAGACCCAGGTCGAGAAGGCCGACGAGGAGCGCGGCACCAAGGGCGAGCACCTCTGCCCGGACTGCGGCCGCCCGCTGGAGCGCGTCCAGGAGGAGTCCTACTTCTTCAAGCTCTCCGCCTTCCAGGACCGCCTGCTCAAGCTCTACGACGAGCACCCCGACTTCGTGCAGCCGGACTTCCGCATGAACGAGGTCCGCAGCTTCGTGGAGGGCGGCCTCACGGACACCTCGGTCTCCCGCACGACCTTCGACTGGGGTATCAAGGTGCCCTTTGACGACAAGCACGTCACCTACGTGTGGTTTGACGCCCTGCTCAACTACATGACCGCCGTGGGCTACAGCCTGGACGACCCGGCCTCCCGCGCCGAGCTCGCGCGCCGCTGGCCCGCCCAGTGTCACCTCATCGGCAAGGACATCATCCGCTTCCACTGCATCCTCTGGCCCGCCATGCTCATGGCCATCGACGAGGCCCTGCCCGAGCACGTCTTTGTGCACGGCTTCCTCACGGTGCGCAACCCCGAGACCGGCCAGGCCGAGAAGATGAGCAAGTCCCGCGGCAACGCGATCGCCCCGCGCGACGTCATCAACCTGCTCGGCGTCGAGGGCTACCGCTACTACTTCATGACCGACGTGGTCCACGGCGACGACTCCGCGATCTCCTTCGAGCGCATGGAGCAGGTCTACAACGCCGACCTCGCCAACAGCTGGGGCAACCTGGTCTCCCGCGCCCTCAACATGAGCGCCAAGTACTTCGACGGCAAGACGCCGGAGCTGGCCGACGGCTGGGCACAGAAGGACGGCGTGCTCAAGGGCGTCGCCGAGGGCATCTACGACCGATATGCCTCCCGCATGGAGGTCTTCGACTACGCCGGCGCCAAGGACGTGGTCATGGAGCTCGTCCACGCCGCCAACCACTACATCGAGGATTCCGCGCCCTGGGCCGTGGCCAAGGACCCGGAGCGCGCGGGTGAGCTCGCGGACATCATCGTGAGCCTGCTCGAGTCCATCCGCATCAGTGCTCACCTGCTCGCGCCGTTCATGCCCGAGACCTCGGCCGAGGTCCTGCGCCGCATGTCGCTCGAGGACGAGGCCGCCACGGACGACCTGCGCGAGGCCTGCGCCTGGGGCGGCCTTGCGGGCGGCGTTGCCGTGACCAAGGGCGACGCGCTCTTCCCGCGCCTGGACACCAAGAAGTAGGCAGGCGTGGGCGGATCCCCTCTCGCAAACCCCGGTGCCACCCGCGCCCTGCTCGAGGCGTACGGCCTTGCGACCAAGCACAGCCTGGGCCAGAACTTCCTGGTCAACAACCACGTGATCGAGAAGATCATGGACCTGGCCGAGCTTGGCGAGAAGGATCGCGTGCTCGAGGTGGGCCCCGGTATCGGCACGCTCACGCTGGCGCTTCTCGCCGAGGCGGGCCACGTGGTCTCCATCGAGATGGACCGCGAGCTCGAGCCCGTGCTCTCCGCGCACGCCGCGGCGCACCCGAGCTTCTCGTTCATCATGGGCGACGCGCTGCGCGTGACGCCGGATCAGATCGCCGAGGCCGCGGGCGGGGCGCCCGACGTGCTCGTTGCCAACCTGCCCTACAACGTGGCTGCCACGGTGATCCTGCGCTACCTGCAGGAGGTGCCGAGCCTGCGCCGCCTCGTGGTGATGGTGCAGGCCGAGGTGGCAGACCGCATCTGCGCGGACCCCGGCAACCGCACCTACGGCGCCTACACCGCCAAGCTCGCGCTTCTCGCCCGCGTGACCGGGCGCTTTGAGGTGGGGCCGGGCAACTTCATGCCGCCCCCGCACGTGGACTCCGCCGTTGTGCGCATCGACCGCGCGCCGCTCGTGGACGCCGCGCGCGTGGCAGAGGTGTCCGCCGTGATCGACGCCGCGTTCGCTCAGCGCCGCAAGACCATCCGCAACTCCATGTCCGCCTCCGGCTTCTCGCGCGACGCCCTGGACGCCGCCTTCGCCGCGTGCGGAATCGCGCCCACCTGCCGCGCCGAGACCCTCGCGCCGGCGGACTTCGTCCTTCTCGCGTCAGCACTCTCCCAACGTCAGGAGTAACCCATGTCCCAGAACGTCGCGCTCGATGACCTCACGCTCGCCGACGGCGAACTCTTCCACAACCGCAAGGGGGAGGCGTGCCCGCTGCCGGCCCCGCTCGCGCCGCTCGCGGACACCCACGGCCACCTCACGAGCTTCCGCGCCCACGACCCGGCGATGGCGATCGCGCGCGCCGCGCTTGCGGGCGTGAGGCTGCTCGTGGTGCCGCTCGACCCCATCGATGACGTGCCCGGAAAGTGGGAGAGCGTCCCCGCCCTCCTCTCCTGGATCGACGAGCAGGTGGAGCTTGCGCGCGCGTGCCTCGCGGAGTGCGCCGAGCACGGCTTCGTGCCGCCCGCCTTCGAGGGCCACGATGCCCCCGAGCTCGTGGACAACGTGCGCATCGTGGCCGGCGCGCACCCCTACGGCGCCGCCCAGCTCGACGATGGCGCCATGGCCCGCCTGCGCGAGCTCCTCGAGAGCCCGCGCTGCGTGGGCGTGGGCGAGATCGGCCTCGACTACGGCCCCAACAGCAAGATCGCCTATCCCATCCAGGAGGAGGCGTTCCGCCGCCAGCTCCGCGTGGCTCACGAGCTGGGCCTGCCCGTCCAGCTTCACATCCGCGACGCCGTGGGCGACATCCGCTGCGGCGCGCACCGTGACGCCGCGCGGATCCTGCGCGAGGAGGGGGTTCCCGAGACGGGCTGCGACCTGCACTGCTTCACCTCGGACCTCAGGGTGATGGAGATGTTCACGAGCCTGGGCTGCCACATCGCCTTCGGCGGCGCGGCCACGTTCTCACGCTCCGACGAGATCCGCAAGGCGGCCACGTTCTGCGCCGAGCGCTTCCTCCTCTCAGAGACCGACAGCCCCTACATGGCGCCGGTGCCCCTGCGCGGCGAGGAGTGCGAGCCCGCCATGGTGGCCTTCACCGCCGCCCGCGTGGCGGACGTGCGCGAGGCGGGCGGGCGCGGCAGCCGCCAGGCGACCTATGACGCGCTCTGGGGCAACGCCTGCGCCCTCTTCGGGCGGTAGCCGTCATGCCCGCCTCGCTGGTCGTCGCCCTTCTCGCCATCCTGGCGTGCTTCGTCGCCATGGTCGCGCTGCTCGTGGCCGCGTGGCGCCGGACGCTGGCTGAGGTCGATGCCTCGGGGCTCGTCTATCGCATGCGCTGCGAGCGGTGCGGGGCGGAGTTCGACCTCGCGCCGCGCGACTTCGCGCGCCCCGGGATGCGCCGCGCCCGCTCGACCACGCGGACGCGCGTCAAGGGCGTGGCGCTGGTGAGCCAGCCCCGCTACCGCTACGTTGCCAAGCGCCTCGCCTGTCCCGCGTGCGGCGAGAGGACCTGGTGCGAGAACCTCAACGCCAACGAGGCCCAGGACGCGGTCACGCCGATTGCGCTGCGCAACTTCGGGGGCGCGCTCCTGGTCATGGTGGTCGTGGGGTTCGTGCTGAGCGCGGTCTTCGCGTAGTTGCCCTGGCCGAAGAGCGTCGCCACGTCCCCGCAACGTGGGTCCGTGGGGGCATGGCGACATATGTGACGAGAAGAACGTCGCCTCGTCCCCGCAGAGACGCCGCGCGGGGGCGAGGCGACGTTCGCGCGCCCGGCCCGGCCCTGGCTTACGCGGAGGCCTCCGGTCCCATGCCGCCCCGACGGACAAGCCGGTAGGCCCACCTCGGCACGGCGGGGCGCGCGAGGATGACCCCCGCCTCGGCGCCCGAGAGGACCGCCATGATGAGCCGGTCGACGGCCTCGGACCTGCGACGCCTCCAGATGCCCATGCGCGGCTCCGCCGCCGTGGTGAGGATCAGCTCGCCCCCGCCCACGGCCACGCCGCCCATCCAGCGCGCCCCGCTCGCCGAGCAGGCCCGCTCGATCGCGTCGAGGGAGGGGAGCGCTCGCTCGGGCTCGTAGAGCCCCGTGACGGCGACGGCGTAGACGCGCATGCCGGGCGCGAGCTCGCCTCGCGGGCTCTCGAGCAGGTCGAGAAGCCGCGCGGGCGGCGTGTCCGCGCGGGACTCGCACCCCAGGACGATGGCGCCCCGGCCGGAGGGCGCGCCCTCCGTCACCTCGGGGGCCTCCACGCCTGCCATGCGGGCGTACACGGGAAGGGCCTCGGCGAGGTCCGCGAGCAGGTGGGCCGTCGCGGACCACGCGCCCCGGGGACCCGCGTTGACGAGCGCCACCCGGAGCGGCGCCCTCGGGGCGGCGGGCGCCGTCACGGGGCCGTCGTCCCCCTCGACGCGCATGCTCTTCTCGCGCACGCTTCCTCCCCTCGCCGCGTTTGCTCGTGCAAACTCCGATGGCAGATTCTGCCCTCAGCATAGTTCATTTGAGTTTGCGCAGCTAGAAGGCCTGTGCCTGAAGCATGCCCCGAGCGGGTCGCTCGAGTTTGCTCGTGCAAACGCGAGAAGGGGCCGGGGAAGAGGGGGGTGGGCGAGAAGAGCGCGCGGGCGAGAAGAGCGCGCGCCCCGCGGCGTGCTACACTGCCCTCACCGAGCGACCCCCATCCGACCGGAAGGGGGGTCGCATGTCGTTTCTCGCCACGATCCGCGCGGCCGGCGATGTGGCGGCGGAGCTCGTGAGCCCCACGCGGTGCGTGGGCTGCGAGCAGCCGGGGGAGCTTGTCTGCGAGGAGTGCCGCGCGGCGCTGCCGTGGGTGGAGCAGCGCCTGGCGTGCCCGGTCTGCGGCGCGCCCTACGGCTTTCTCACCTGCACGGAGTGCCGGGGCGACTGGCCCGTGCGCGCGACCGTGGCCGCGCTCGGCTTCCGGGGGACGCCCGCGCGCATGGTCACCTGCCTCAAGGACGCCCACGAGCTGCGCCTCGCCCCCGTGATGGCGGCCGCCATGCTCTGCGCGCTCGAGGAGGCCTCGGCCTGGCCCGGCACCGACGGCGCGCCGCGCTTCGACGCCGCGGCGACCGACGCGGTCTGCTTCGTGCCGGCCACGGCGGAGGCGTTCGGGCGGCGCGGCTTCGACCACATGGAGCTCGTCGCGCGGCCGCTCGCGGCCCAGCTGGGGCTGCCACTCGCCGACGTGCTCGTGCGCGGCGCCGCCCGCGACCAGCGCGCGCTCGGCCGAGAGGAGCGCGCGGGCAACCTCGCGGGCACCATGCGGGTGGCGGGCGACGTCTCGGGCGCGCGCCTGCTGCTGCTCGACGACGTGGCGACGACGGGGGCCTCGATCGCCGAGGCGGCGCGCTCGCTCGCGGGCCGGGGCGCGGCGTCGGTCACGGCCTGCGTGCTCGCGCGCGTCTGGTGATCCGGGCGGCCGGGGGCGGCCTCGGAGAATCTGTCGCCTCGGCCCCGCGCGGCCGCTCCGCGGGGGATTTGCGACGCTTGCAGCGAGAAGAACGTCGCCTCGGCCCCGCACGGCCGCTCCGCGGGGGATTTGCGACATCCGTGCTCCGTGCCCGTCCCGCCCCGTGCGGGCGGCGCCACCCGCCGTCCGCCCCACTGGGGGTCGCGCCGCTCGCGAGCGGCGGTTATACTGGCAGAGTCTCAACCCAGGTCTGTGGTTGCGGGCGGGCGCCCCACGGGGCGGGCGCTGCGGCGTCGGGTCCGCCCAAGTCCATGCCAGACGAGGGCAAAGGGATCCACGTAAGCTCGGGCGTGCGCGCCCGCGCGATCATGGCTCGTCCTAGAGGTAAGTCGCACCGCCCGTCATACGCATGAGGCATCCGGCCTCGCGGGCGAGAGGGGCAACAGTGGAGGCGCCGCGGCGCCGCAAGCGACGTCCCCAGTGCGCGGGTGTGGGGTCAAAGACCAGGTCAGCTGGGTGAGACGATCGAGACCGTACGAAGAGGGACAAGAGGGCAGGCCATGAAGCGCAACCATACGAACACCATCGTCTCCGCCGTGGGCGCGGCGCTCTCGCTCGCCCTTCTCGCCGGGTGCTCCGGCGTTCCCGCCGAGGTGACCAATGCCCTCGGCGGGGTGGGCGAGGCGCTCTCGGGCGTGGGGCAGGCGATCGGCGGCGCCGTCGACGGCCTGCTCGACGAGACGTCCGTCGCGGAGGCGCGCGAGCAGCGCCGCGCGGACCTGACGCCGGCCCTCGCCGACGCCGACCTCAAGACCCCCGGCACCCTCACGGTGGGCATCGAGGCCGCGGAGTCCGCCCCGCTCGCCCTCTCGGCGACCGACGGGTCGCTCGTGGGGATCGACGTCGACACCGCCTACGCCCTCGCCGACGAGCTCGGCATGGCCACGGTCGAGATCGTCTCGGTTCAGAACGCCTCCGCGGCGCTGGCCTCCAACTGCGACGTGGTCATGGGCGTCGAGGCGGGCAGCGCGACGGACGTGACGGTGCTCGGAAGCTACGCGCAGTCCGCGCTCGGCGTCTTTGCCGCCACCGAGGTGACGGCCCCGATCGCCGCCGCCGACCTCTCGGGCAAGACGGTGGGCGTCCAGGCCAACTCCGTCTCCCAGTCCGCGCTCGCCTCGCTCGGCCTCGGCGCCGTGGAGCAGACCTTCTCCAACCTCAACGAGGCGTTCGAGGCGCTCGCCTCGGGCTCCGTCGACTACGTCGTGTGCGACGCCTACGCGGGCGCGTACCTCTCGTGCACCTATGACGCCGGATCTTTCGCCGGCACGCTCGACGCGCCCGTCGCCGTGGGCGTGGGCGTCTCGTCGAGCGCCTCGCAGGAGCTCCAGTCCTCCGTCCAGGCCGCTCTCGACGCGATCCAGGGCAACGGCGTGGCCGATATCGCCAAGACTCGCTGGATCGGCGTCTTCCCGGCGCTCACCGAGGCCTCGCGCATCTCCGGGGTCGCCGCCTAGCGGGTCCGCTCGCCCCGCCCGCGCGCCCGCCGATGCCCGGCGCAACGCGCGCGGCGCTTTTGGGTATAGGAGTCGTAAGGACGCCGGCGCCCATTCGCCCCGTCCAAGGCAATCGTAAGGAGGCAAGCATGGTTGACATCAAGATCTCTGGTCGCAAGGTAGGTGTCTCCGACTCCCTGCGCGCTCAGGTGGAGGAGAAGGTCGGCAACGCCCTCAAGGTGTTTGACATCAAGCCCATGACCTGCGATGTCGTCCTTCGCGTTGACAAGAACCCCTCCAACCCCGAGCGGAAGACCTGCGAGGTCACCGTCTTCGTGCGCGACAACGTGGTCCGCGTCGTCGCCAGCTCCGACGACATGTACGCCGCCATCGACGAGGCTGCCGACAAGGTCACCCGCCAGCTGCGCAAGTACAAGACGCGCGTCATCGACCGCCGTCAGCGCGTCGCCGCCGCCAAGACGGGCGCCGTCACCCAGGAGGACCTCGCCGCCCTCATCGAGCCCTCCGAGGACGAGACCGAGGACGACCAGCTCGTCCGCGAGAAGTACGTCGACCTCCTGCCCATGACCGAGGAGGAGGCGCTCGTCCAGACCGACCTCATCGGTCACGATTTCTATGTGTTCACCAATGCCACCACCGGGCTTGTCAACGTCATCTATCATCGAAAGAATGGCGGGTACGGAATCATCAAGCCCAAGATTGAGGAAGAGAATGAGCAGTAGCACTGAGTCCGCGGCGGTCACGGCCGCCGAGAACGAGGTCGACACCAACGCCCAGGCGTCGCGGGAGGCCGCGCGCCTGGGCCGCGCGTATCACGCGCGCGGGAACGTCAACCTCATCGTTGACTCCTGCGCCGACTTCGCGCCCGAGGTGGCGCGCGCCCTCGGCGTGGAGATCATCCCGTTTCCCTACGTGATGTCGGACGGCGAGCACGCCGACGACCTGTGGGAGACCATGAGCGCGCACGAGTTCTACGAGCGCATGCGCGCTGGCGAGCACGTCACCACCTCGGCCGTCACGCCGGGCCACTACCTCGAGGTCTTCGAGCGCGCCGCCGCCGAGGGCACCCCGACGGTCTATCTGGCCTTCACGCGCGGCCTCTCCTCGAGCGTCGACGCCGCGCGCCAGGCGGCGGACATGGTCCGCGAGGCGCACCCGGAGTTCCAGATCCACGTCGTCGACAACGTCTGCCCGTCGGCCGCCGCCGAGCTTCTCGCCATCGAGGCCGTGCGACAGGTCGCCAACGGCCTCACCGCGACCGAGCTCGTGGCCTGGGCCGAGGAGGCGCGCTACTACGTCCACGGCTACTTCACGCTCGACTCCTTCGACGCGCTCGCCCGCGGCGGGCGCATCCCGCCGGCGGCCGCCACGGTGGGCGGAAAGCTCGACATCAAGCCCGAGCTCTCCTATGACACCAACGGCGCCCTCACGCTGCGCGGCATGTGCCGCGGCCGCAAGAAGGCCCTGCGCGCCATCATCGCGGACTTCCGCGCCAACTACCTCGGCGCCGAGGGCGGGGACGAGAAGCTCCCCATGGCCATCGTCTCGGCGGACGCCGAGAAGGACGCGCTCTGGCTCGCCGACCAGATCCGCAAGGAGCCCGGCTGCGCCGACGTCCCCATCATCTACAGCTCCGTGGGCCCGGTCATCGGCGCCCACGTGGGGCCCGGCATGGTGGCGCTGCTCTTCTGGGGCAAGGACCGCCGCGAGTCCCTCTCGTTCACCGACCGCATCGCCCGCAAGGTCCGCGGGCAGTAGGCAGGAGGTATGCCACTGGCGTCAGGTTCGTCTGGCACGCGCGATGCGCGTGCCAGACGAACCTGACGCCAGTGGCACGCCCATCCAGAAAGGAACACCCTTGCAGATCAGGAAGATCGCCTTCATCGGGACCGGCATCATGGGCGCGCCCATCGCCGGCCACATCATGGACGCCGGCTATGACGTCACCGTCCACAACCGCACGCGCGAGAAGGCCGAGGCCCTTCTCGCCCGCGGCGCGCGCTGGGCGGACAGCCCCGCCGAGGCCGCCGCAGACGCCGACGTCGTCTTCACGATGCTCGGCTACCCCACGGACGTCGAGGACGTCTACCTCGCCACCGACGGGCTCATCCGCACCGCCAAGAAGGGCGCCTGGCTCATCGACCTCACCACGAGCTCGCCCGAGCTCGCGCGCGACATCCACGACGCGGCCGAGGTCGAGGACAAGCACGCCTTCGACTGCCCCGTCACGGGCGGCGAGCAGGGCGCGATCGACGGCACCCTCACGCTCATCGTCGGCGCCGCCGAGAAGGACGTGGCGGACGTGCTGCCCGTGCTCGAGTCCTTCTCGTCCCGCCGCTTCTACTTCGACCAGCCGGGCGGCGGGCAGACGGCCAAGCTCTGCAACCAGGTGAGCCTCGTCTCGTGCATGGTCGGCTACGCCGACGCCCTCGCGCTCGCCCAGCAGTCCGGCATCGACCCGGAGCTCATGCTCGAGGTGCTCGCCAACGGCACCGGCGGCTCCGGCGCCTCCGGGACGCTCGCGCCCAAGTCCCTCGCGGGCGACTACAAGCCGGGCTTCCTCGTCGAGCACCTGCGAAAGGACGTCGCGCTGGCACTGCGCCGCTCGGAGGACCTCGACATCACGCTGCCCGGCGCGGAGACCGCCTTCACCCTGCTCGACATGCTCTGCCAGATCGGCGGGTCGCGCATGGGCACGCAGGCGCTCACGCTGCTCTACCAGGAGGAGGAGACCTGCAAGGCGGCCGGGCTCGACTGGTCGCTCCTCGACCAGGGAGAGGGCGATGACGAGGGCCACGAGTGCTCCTGCGGCCACGACCACGGCGACGGCCACGAGTGCTGCGGCGGCCACCACCACGACCACGGCGACGGCCATGAGTGCCACTGCCACCACCACGAGTAATATCAGACATGTCTGCAGATCGGGGACGGTCCCCGACTCACATAAGGAGAACCATCGGCCTTGAACTCAACTGACACTCCCCAGAGCTCCATCGCGGTGCTCATCGACTACGAGAACCTCGCCCTCGGCACCGGCCGGCGCAAGCGCAACGGCCACCAGGAGCCGGGCCCGCTCCCCGACGTGAAGCTCATCCTCGAGCGCCTTGTCGACAAGGGGCGCATCACGGCCAAGCGCGCCTACTGCGACTGGCAGCGCTTCACCGACGCCATCACGCCCCTCCACGAGCTCGGCATCGAGCTCATAGAGATCCCCGACCGCGCCTACACCGGCAAGAACTCCGCGGACATCCGCCTCGCGGTGGACGCGATGGAGATCTGCCTCACCAAGGACCACATCGACACCTTCGCCATCCTCTCCGGGGACTCGGACTTCTCGCCGCTCGTCGCCAAGCTCAAGGAGTTCGGCAAGACCGTGATCGGCGTGGGCATGAAGGAGGCGACGAGCACCCTTCTGGCCGAGGTCTGCGACGAGTTCATCTTCTACGAGGACATCACGCGCGGCCCGGGCATCCCCGACTTCCAGGGCAAGGTCCCCAAGGAGCGCGAGACGTGCTACCAGCTGCTCTTCGAGACCATCGACGCGCTGCAGCGCGAGAGCGACTCGTTCATCCTCGCCTCGCGCCTCAAGGACACCATGAAGCGCAAGCGCCCGCAGTTCTCTGAGGCGTCGTACGGCTACCGCTCGTTCACGGCGCTCCTGCGCGAGGCGTCCAAGCTCGGGTTCATAGACATCCACCAGGACCCCAAGAGCGGCACGGCCGTGGTCGACGGGTTCAGCGAGTAGGTTTGGCTTTACAAGCAAGGGAGTTAGGAACATGGCAGATACCGCAGCTACCGAGGTCTCCGGCCTCGTCGAGGAGCTCTCCGGCGCGAGCAGGCGCCGCCGCCAGGAGGTCGCGCACAAGCTCGCGCTCGTGGCGCGCAGCCAGCCCGAGACGCTCCTGCCGCACGTCGACGCGCTCGTGGACGCGCTCTTCCGCCCCGAGGCCCAGACTCGCTGGGAGGTGCTCGACGCCCTTTCCTCCATTGCCGAGAAGAACCCGGACAGCGTGACGGGCGCCTTCGACGGAGCCGAGGCGTCGCTCTTCGACGACGGGTCGGCCACGGTGCGGCTCGCTGCCTTCGTCTTCCTGTGCCGCCTCGGCGCGAGCTCCCCCGAGCGCTCCGACGAGGTCTGGCCCCTCATCGACGAGGCCATCCAGTGCTACCACGGTGACGCCGAGTACCGCGACATGCTCGCCGCGCTGCTCGCCCTCGCCCAGGGGAACGCCTCCGACGCCACGAGGAAGGCGCTCGCCACGCGCGTGAAGTTCGACTCCGAGAGCGGCTCCGGCTACATCAAGTCCTTCTCGGCGGAGATCATTCAGGCTCTTTCATAGCTTGTGGGCCCTGCGCGGAGCGCCTGCACGCGGGGTTAGAATCAGACGGATTGACCGACTGGGGCCGCGCCATGGGGCGCGGCCGACGTGAGGGGAGACCCATGGCAGACAAGAACAGCACCGCGGGCGAGAAGAACACGCCGTTCTCGGCCGCCGACGGGAAGGGCCGGGGCCTCGGCACCCCGGCGTGGGTGGCCATCTGCGTGGTCGCGCTCGTGGTGGGCGTGCTCTGCGGCCACTTCCTGATCGGAGGGACGTCCGCGACGCCCGCCCCCGCCGGCGTGGCGCTCCAGGGCAAGACGACGCTCTCGGCCGACGAGCTTGACAGCACCATCGCCACCTACACCTACAACGGGCAGACGACCAACATCACCGCGCGCGAGGTCATCGAGCAGAACTCCGCCGTCGAGGACGCCGCCAACGAGGACGGCACCTACAACGTGCCCGTCGCGAGCGACGTCGTCGCCTACGCCCAGAACGCCGTGGTCCTGGCCGACGCCGCCGCGCAGGGCGTCGCGGTCTCGGACGACGAGGTGGCCGCCTTCGCCGAGCAGATGTTCGGCACGAGCGACTACGCCACCATCGCGAGCAACTACGGCATCGACGAGGAGATCGCAAAGGCGACCATCGCCGACTCCGCGACGATGTCCAAGCTGCGCGACGCGGTGGTCTCCACGCCGCTGCCCGACGTGCCGACGGCGCCGGCCGAGCCCGAGGAGGGCGCGGAGGACACCCCGACGGCCGACTACGCGAGCTACATCATCGGCCTTCTTGGCGACGAGTGGGACTCCGAGGCGGGCACCTGGGCGCGCCAGGACGGCGACTACTACGCCACGCTCTCGAGCTACGAGATCACCAACGACTCCGCCACCTACGCCGCGGCGGAGGCGGCCTATCAGGTGGCGTCGAACAACTACTCCGAGGTGGCCACGCAGGTGAGCGAGGAGTGGGTCGCCTACACGAGGAACCTGCTCTCCAACGCCACCGTCCAGGTTGGCTCGCTCGTGGCCTCCTAGCGGGGCGCGCGTGCGCGTCTGCGTGAGCGCCTGCCTGCTCGGCGAGCCCGTCCGCTACGACGGGGGAGCCAAGCCCGCGGGCGAGGTCATAGAGCTGGCGTCAAAGACCGAGGCCTGCCGCGTCTGCCCCGAGCGCGCGGCGGGCCTCTCGTGTCCCCGGCCCCCGGCCGAGCGGGTGGGGGAGCGCGTCCTTCTCGCCACGGGAGAGGACGTGACGGAGGCGTTCGCCCGCGGCGCCGAGGCCTGTGCCGCCTCGGTCGCCCGCTCTGGGGCGACGCTCGCCGTGCTCAAGGCAAAGAGCCCGTCATGCGGCGTCGGACTCGTCTACGATGGAACCTACTCTGGAAGACTTGTTCCGGGCCGCGGCGTCTTTGCCGACAGGCTCGCGAGGGAGGGGATCTGCATGGTCACCGAGGACACCGTCCGCGCCTGCAAGCCGAGCGTGGAGCACCCCGTCGCCATCGTGCTCGGGAGCGGGCTGGGGCATCTGGGGACGCTCGTGCGCCCGGTCCGACGCATCGACTACCAGGACATCGACGGCTTCCCGGCCGCGGCGCGCCCCGTGCCGGGGCATCGCTTCGAGGCCACCGTGGGCACGATCGACGACGTCCCCGTGGTGGTCTACCCCGGGCGCATCCACCTCTATCAGGGCTACTCCGCCGCCGAGGTGACCTCGCTCGTGCGCCATGCGCACCATCTGGGCTGCCGCGACATCGTCTTCGCCTGCGCGACGGGTGCCGTGCCCGGCCAGGCGCACGTGGGCCTGGGCATCCTCACGGACCAGATCAACCTCACCGGGCGCAACCCGCTCGCCGAGTGGGACGGCCTGCGCGACGTTGAGAGCCCCTTCGTGGACATGAACGAGGCGTACTCCCCCTACCTGCGCACCATCGCGCGCGGCGTGGCCGACGACCTTGGCATCGCCGTGGAGGAGGGCGTCTACGCGGGCGTGCTCGGCCCCTGCTTCGAGACCCCGGCCGAGGTGGCGGCGCTGCGCGCGCTCGGCGTCTCCTACGTGGGCATGTCCACGGTGCTCGAGGTCATCATGGCACGTGCGCTGGGCATGAACGTGCTCGGGCTCACGCTGGCCGCCAACGAGTCCGGCGCGCCTGCGGTGAGCCACGAGACCGTTCTCGAGGCCGCGGGCGGCTATGCCGAGGACTTCGAGCGACTCGTGCGCGGCGTGCTGCGCCTGCTGTAGCGCTCGGACGCCGCGCACTGCCTGGGGCGGACTTCCGACCCGACGAAAAGGGCCACCCGCTCTTTGCGGGTGGCCTTTGCGTGCCGCATCTGGGCGAAACCGCGCCCCGCCCGCCCAGCGGTGCGGCTGCCCTTGCTTGTGTCAGCAAACCAACCGGTTGGGTCACGCTTCCCCTCGCGCGCTGGGCAGGTGATAGGTTTTCTCCGACATCGTCGTGACTGGAGGCCCCATGAGAAGCCAAGCCCTGAACCCCTATCTCCCCGAGTGGGAGTATGTCCCCGACGGAGAGCCGCACGTGTTTGGGGGGCGCGTCTACGTGTATGGGTCGCACGACCGCTTTGGCGCCCCGATGTTCTGCATGAACGACTACGTGTGCTGGTCGGCGCCGGTGGACGACCTCTCGGACTGGCGATACGAGGGCGTCATCTATCGCAAGGGGCAAGACCCCAGGAACCGCCTGGGGCTGCGCCTTCTCTTCGCGCCTGACGTGGCGCGCGGCGCGGATGGGCGCTACTACCTCTTCTACGCCTTCGACTTCATGGGGACGATAGGCGTCGCGGTGTGCGACGAGCCCGCGGGAAGCTACGAGTTCTATGGTCATGTGAGCTGGCCGGACGGCACCCCCTACGGTCGGCGCGCGGGCGACGGCTTCGGCTTCGACCCGGCCGTGCTCGTTGACGACGACGGCCGGGTCTATCTCTACTCGGGGTTCTACACGCCCGTTCCCCGCCTGGTCACCGGCGGCCGTCCGTGCGGCTTCGAGGGGGGCTACATGGTGGAGCTGCGAAGCGACATGCGCACCATCGAGGGCGAGCAGCGCCTGCTCTTCCCCAAGGAGGGCCCCGGGTCCTTCGCCGGCCACGAGTTCTTCGAGGCGAGCTCCATCCGGAAGTACGACGGCACGTACTACTTCGTCTACAGCTCGCGGCTCAACCACGAGCTCTGCTATGCCACGAGCGACCGACCGGACGGCGGATTCGCCTTCGGCGGGACGCTCGTCTCGGTGGGCGACGTCGGGCTTCCCGGCCATCCCGACGAGAGGGGCGCGTCAAACTACACCGGCAACACGCATGGCGGCATGCTGCGCCTCGGCGACGACTTCTACATCTTCTACCATCGTCAGACCAACCGGAGCTCGTATGCGCGCCAGGCATGCGCGGAGCGCCTCGTGCGAAACGCGGACGGCTCCTTCGCGCAGGCCGAGGTGACGAGCTGCGGCCTCAACGGGGGCCCGCTCGCCGGCATCGGCACCTACGGGGCGAGGATCGCCTGCAACCTCTGGTCATCGGAGGGCGCCGGGCGCGTCGACGGGAGCGGCCCCAGGCGGCGCCTCGCGCGGCACCCCTATCTGACGCAGACGGGCCGCGATGGCGACGAGGCGGCGCGCCAGTACGTCGCCAACCTGCGCGACGGATCCGTCGTCGGCTTCAAGTACTTCGACCTCTCCCGCCTCGGCCGCGTGGGCGTGACGGTCCGCGGGTCCGGGCAGGGAGGCTTTGTCGTGGCCACGGACGAGCAGTTCCGGGACGTCATCGGCACCATCGACTTTGTCCTGTCGGGGTCCGGATGGCATGCCTTCAGCTCGGACGTGAGCTCGGCCGAGGAGCGCTCCGCCCTCTTCTTCAGGTACGTGGGGGCCGGGTACGTGGACTTCCTCGAGTTCGAGCTCTCCTAGCCCCTCGCGAGCGGGGCAAAGCTCGTCCCCGCGCCCCTGCCCGCAGGGCGAGAAAAACGGGGCTTGCGCCACGCTCGTCCTTCTCGTATAGTACTTATCTGCTGACACGCCAGCTTAGCTCAGTTGGTAGAGCACCGCTCTCGTAAAGCGGGGGTCACCAGTTCGAGTCTGGTAGCTGGCTCCAGCGTAATCTCGCAGCCCGGAGGCCTGAGGCCCCCGGGCTGCTCTCGTATCTCGGTGGCTTCGATCCGAGAAATATATCCTTTGAATCGTTTTATAGATAGTATTAGTGACTACATGCAATAGAATAAGTCTGTGACGGATTAGGGTGAAAGAGGTTACGAGAAGCGGGTTTAGGCCGATATGAGAGGACGGGATCGTGATGCCCATCGTGATGAGGCTCGACAGGATGCTCGCACAGCGGAAGATCACCTCCAAGGAGCTTGCCGAGCGCGTGGGAATCTCCGCGGTGACCGTGTCCTGCATCAAGCGGGGGAGGGTCCACGGCATACGGTTTGCCCAGCTCGAGGCGTTCTGCCAGGTGCTCCGCTGCAAGCCGGGCGACCTCATCGACTACGTCGAGCCCGAGGTGCCTTCGCGGCGCGCATTGTAAGCTCTCTGTAAGCAACGGCGAACGGAGGCCGCCGTTGGCCGCTTTCCGAGCTATTCGCGGCGACCTTACGCTATCCTTATCAAGCGTTAACAAAGCTGTGACAAATGGCCGCCACGGCGGCCGGTGAGGAAGCGAGCACGCCCTTGATTAGCTTTGAACAGTTTCTCGGCGTCCTGTCGAGCAATCCCTTTCTGATCATCGTCATGGTCCTCGTCATGGGCACCATCTTCGTCAACGGTGCCACTGATGCGGCCAATGCCATCGCCGAGCCCGTCGGAACTCGTTCCATCGACGTGGACTCGGCGATTTTTATGAGTGTCATCTGCAACTTCGTCGGCCTGGTCGCCATGTCGTTCATCTCCACCGCCGTGGCGGACACCATCTCCGGCATGGTCGACTTCGGCGGGGACTCCCACGCGGCGCTCATCGCGCTCGCGGCGGCGACGGTGGGCATCGTGGCCTGGGGCCTCGGCGCCTGGGCCTTCGGCATCCCCACCTCCGAGAGCCACGCCCTCATCGCCGGCCTCACGGGCGCCGCCCTCGCGGTCTCCGGCGGCCTCGACGGCGTCAACATGGGGGAGTGGATCAAGGTCGTCTACGGCCTCGTGCTCTCCACCGTCCTCGGCTTCATCGCCGGCTGGGCGATCTCCAAGATCATCCCCATCGCGTGCAAGAACGCAGATCGCCGGACGGCCAACAACTTCTTCGGCCGCATGCAGGTGCTCGGCGCCGCGGGCGTGGCGCTCATGCACGGCGCGCAGGACGGCCAGAAGTTCATGTCCACCGCCATGCTCGCCATCGCGCTCTCGCTCAACATGACGGTCGGCGAGATGGGCGGCTTCCCGCTCTGGATCATGGTCCTCTGCGCCGCGGTCATGGCCATCGGCACGGCGGTCGGCGGCAAGAAGATCATCAAGAAGGTCGGCATGGAGATGGTGCGCCTGGACAAGTACCAGGGGTTTGCCGCCTCCGTCTCGGCCACGGCGAGCCTGCTCATCGCCACGCTCACCGGCCTTCCCGTCTCCACCACGCACACCAAGACCGCGGCCATCATGGGCGCCGGCGCCGCCAAGGACCCCAAGTCCGTCAACTGGGGCGTCGCCAAGGAAATGGTCCTCACCTGGGTCTTCACGTTCCCGGGCTGCGGCGTCATCGGCTTCATCCTCGCCAAGCTCTTCCTGGTCCTGTTCTAAGCGCCGAGCGCGCGTTCTTCTCGCCACAGACAAAGGAGTTGACATGCCCCGCATCAAGAAGGAAGACGAGTTCTACACCATGCTCAAGGAGTTCGCCGCCCTCATCACCGAGGCCGCGAACGAGTACAACACCATCATCACGGAGTTCCCCGAGTCGATGAGCAGCATCCCGCAGATGAAGGTCTACGAGTCCACCTGCGACGAGCGCGTGAAGGCCATCATGGCCAAGCTCTACACCTCCTTCATCACGCCGATCGACCGCGAGGACATCTCCAACCTGGCCCTGGCCATGGATGACGTCGTCGACTCCATGTACGGCGTCGCGGTGCGGCTCGACCTCTTCAACCTCTCCGACCTGCGCCTCGAGGCCAAGCAGATCTCCGAGCTCACCGTGCACGCCGTGAGCGAGATGCAGGAGATGATCAACCACCTGCCCGACTACAAGAAGGACCGCATCGTCCTGGAGAAGGCCATCGGCGTCGGCACCGTGGAGGACGAGGGCGACACCGTCTACCAGAAGGCGCTGCGCCGCCTCTTCTCCGACGAGGAGGACGCGAGCGGCAAGTACGCGGTCAGCTGGCTGCGCATCTTCGACCGCATGGAGCTCTGCCTCGACGCGTGCGACCGCGTCTCCGCCATCGTGCGCGACATCATCATGAAGGACGCGTAGGCGAGAAGAACGTCTCGCTCGTGGGGCCGCCCCGGCAGCCTCCCGATTTCCACGCAGAAGTGCACTCCGTGAAACTTCTGCTTAGGAAATCGGGAGGCTGCCGGGGCGGCTTGCGTCGACGGGCTCTCTTACCGCCGGGGGGGTGGGTGATGTGATGTGGTATAGTGTTGTACAGTACAACGATTTGGGGAGGCCGGCTGTGGACGCGATGGTTACGGGGCGGATGTCGCAGGCAAAGAAGGAGCTGGGCAACCAGGTGCTCAGGGAGCTGGGGACCAACGCCTCCCAGGCGATCAACGAGCTGTATGACTACGTCATCTCCCGGCGCGCGCTGCCCTTCTCGACCTCTGGGGAGGGGCGGGAGGCGCGGCTGCGCGCTGCCGTCGCGGCGGTGGACGCCGTTACCAGAGTCGAGCTCGACGAGCGATTCGCGGCCATGGACATGAGGCAGGCGAGGGCGGAGCGGCTTGCCGACGCCGGTCTGATGGGGGACGGCCGATGATTCGCGTACTCGTGGACAGCAACGTGCTCGTTGACTTTCTCGCCCGGCGCGGTGGCTTCTACGAGCTCGCGCGGAGGCTCATGATCTTTGCCGAGATGGGGGACTACGAGCTCTGGGCGAGTTCATCGCAGGTCACTGACATCTTCTACGTGCTGAGCAACGGCGGGCGTCCGTCCTGCGCGCCCGCTGCGCGCGAGGCGCTGCTTGCCCTGCGCCGCTTCGTGCGCGTGTGCGCGCCGGGGGAGCGCGAGGTGGACCGGGCGCTGGAGTCTGACTGGCCTGACTTCGAGGACGCGCTGGCGTACCAGGTCGCCACGAGCATCGACGCGTCCGTCATCGTGACGAGAAACGCGCGCGACTTCGGGCGCTCTGCGATTCCCGTGCGTACGCCCGAGGAGTTCTTCTCGTGGATGGAGCGGCGCAACCACGTTTCGTACGCCGAGATCGAGCTCTGAGGGCGCGTCAGCGCTGCGGCGGGAGCGGCGGGTTAACGGTGCCGCCGCGACGCTGGTGCTCCTTGTCCAGGTGGGCGCCGAGGGCGATGAGCCCGGAGCACACGGCGACGAGGCAGATTACCATGCCAGGGGTGAGCACGCCCCCTGCCGCGAGCCCGGCGAGGGCGGCGAGCGTGAGGAGCACGCCGTTCCAGACCTGGATGTGACGGAGCATCGACCGGGCGACCCTCGTGGTGCGCGACTCCTCGAGAACGAGGCTCTTGTCGAGATAGCGGCCGATCTCGCCGATATAGGCGAATCTGTGGCGCCTGACCAGCCGCACGTAGGGGACGAGGACGACCAGCCAGACACCCGCAACGGCGGCGCGGAGGTAGGTCCAGACAGGGGCGTCGAAGGCGTGGCCGCCCCAGTTTGACCCCATGTTCATGACGTCGCTTGCCAGCATGAAGGCGAGGTTCAGGAGATAGAGTGTCAGAAACCTCCGCGCCTCCGAGTCGGCTCGGCGCCTGATCTCCGGTATGTTGTCCCCGATGAGCGCGTCCACCGTGGTGCCGAGCTCGTGTGCCATGACCTTGAGGCTCACGACGTCGGGCAGGGTCTTGTTGCGCTCCCAGTTGCTGATGGTCTGGCGGCTCACTCGGCAGAGCTCGGCGAGCTGGTCCTGGCGCATGCCGGCGGCCTCGCGGTGCTCTCGTTTGCGCGTCCCAACGTCCATGGCGCCCCGCTTTTCTCGGTTGCACATAGGGTACCCGCTGTGTGGGCGCCTGCGGTTCGCATACGTGTCAAAATGCTTTGACATGCAGGTCAGCGGGGGTCTGGTACACTTCTGCCACCAACCGCCGACCCTAAGGAGGCCGCGATGGCGCGCCCGGAGCGCATCGACGCCGTGCTCTTTGACTTTGATGGGACGCTCTGCAACACCGAGGTCGAGAACCTCTATCTGGTGCAGGACATCCTGCGTCAGATGGGCGCCGAGGTCTCGCGCGAGGAGCTCGAGGTGCTCACGGGCGGGGAGGACCGCGTGACGGTGCCGCCCATCCTCGAGCGCCATCACGTTGCGGGATCCATCGACGACTACGAGCGCCTGCGGGACGACTGCTACCGCACCTACGCGGAGGCGCCGCTCGCGATGGAGCCGGGAGCGACCGAGCTGCTGGACGACCTGCGGGCGCGCGGCGTCAAGGTGGGGCTCGTGTCGATGACGGTCTCCCGCTGCATCCTCACGGCGCTCGCGCGGCTGGGGGTCCTGAGCCGCTTCGACGTCATCGTCTGCGGGGACATGGTCGAGAGCCGCAAGCCGGCGCCCGACCCGTACCTGCGCGCGATGGAGCTATTGGGCGTGGACGCCGAGAAGTGCGTGGCCGTGGAGGACTCGCCGACGGGCATCGCCTCGGCGAAGGCGGCCGGCTGCTACGTCATCGCCTATACCGGCTGCGACATCGTCCAGGACGTGAGCGCCGCCGACGAGGCCATCGACTCGTTCGTGTAAAAGGGGACGGGTTATTTCTCTCAGAGAGCTTGGGAAAGGGCCAGGGGGGGGATCCCCAGGGGGTGTCCCAAACTCTCCCAGA